>JANNPN010000194.1:0-3442 GCA_031400185.1 Polyangiaceae bacterium | reverse complement strand
GGTCGGGGATGGCTTCTACGGTCGCCGGGTTGCTGCACCCAGCGCGTACTGCCCCCCGGTGCCACGCTGTCTTGCGCACACGCGAGCTGCGGCTCCCCGAAGCCATCCCCGACCCGCCCGCCTGCTGCATCCTCACTCATGTCCCTGACGCGTCGGCCTTCGCGGCGAGGCTGCGCGCCGGCGACACCGAACGAAGACGGCGCCGCCTTGCCGTGACGTCCGATCAATGCGGCGTCGACCCGTGGCCGACGCCGCATTGGACACCGTTTGGACACCGCCGAGAACCGCCGGCTGACAACCCAGCGTCGTCTCGATGCGGTTGAAGTGGAGCAGAAGGGGTTCGAACCCTCGACCCCCACGTTGCGAACGTGGTGCTCTCCCAACTGAGCTACTGCCCCAGAAGCCTGCGAACGAGCAGGCAAACTAGCAGCGAGGGCGGAACGCTTCAAGGCGACGCGCGGCCTCAAGTCCGAGCCCGTCGCGGTCGATACACTGGACGGGCAACCCTTCGCATGAGTCTTCGCATCCTGGTGGTCGACGACAACGTCTACGATCGTGAGCTCACGACGCGCGCGCTCGCGAAGCTGGCGCCGCCGCTCGGACCGCCCGCGGTCGAAGGAGCAGTCGACTGGCGCGAGGCCGAGCCCGTCATCGACGCGGGCTTCGATCTGATCCTCCTCGACTACCATCTCCCCGCGATGCACGGGCTCGACGTGCTGCGCGAGCTCCGCGGCCGCGTGCATCCGCCGGTGATCATGATGACCGGGCAGGGGGACGTCGCGACTGCGATTGCGACGCTCCGCCAGGGTGCGAGCGACTACGTCGCCAAGGGCGACGACTGGGGCGCGAGCCTTCGCCTCGCGGTCGAGCGAGTCATCGAGCGCGTGCGGCTCGAGCGGGATCTCGCCGAGTCGCGGGCCCAGCTCCGCGCGTACGCGAGCTCGCTCGAGGAGAAGGTGGAGACCCGCACGGCGATCGTGCGCGCGCAGGCCGCCGAGATCGAGTCGCTCTATCTCCGCGTAGAAGAGGCGGCGCGCTTGAAGGCGGAGATCGTCGCGAACGTGTCGCACGAGCTCCGGACGCCGCTGAACGCGATCTTCGGCTACACCGAGCTCCTCGTCGACCACGTCGCGGGCGAGCCCGCCGAGATGCTCGACGCCGTGCGGACGCAGGCGCGGCGGTTGCATCAGATGGTCGAGTCGTTGCTCGCGCTCGGCCGTCTCACGGGCGGCACCGAGGGGGTCGCGGTCGCGACCTTCGACCTCGCCGCTCTCGTGGCCGACCTGCGATCGCAGGCCGGCATCCTGAACGCCGACCGCGGGCTCGAGCTCGTGTGGGACGCGCCAGCGTCGCCGTGTCCGCTCACGCACGACCGCGAGAAGCTCCGCACGATCGCGTACCACCTCGTGAACAACGCCATCAAATTCACGCCGGTCGGGCGTGTCGAGGTGTGCTTCGAGATGCCGCCCGAGGGCGGGGTGACGCTCACCGTGCGCGACACCGGCATCGGCTTCCCGCAGGAGGCGCGCACGATCATCTTCGACGACTTCCGCCAGCTCGACGGGTCGATCAGGCGGCGCTACGAGGGCAGCGGCATCGGGCTCGGCATCGTGCGGCGTTGCGTCGAGCTGCTCGGCGGCACGATCCGATCCGACAGCACCCCGTCGCGCGGCACGACGATCGTCGTGGCGCTGCCCGCGCCGGCCGAGTCAGCCGCGCGCGCGAGCGGGGAGCTGGCTCAAGACTAGCCAATAGAGCCCGAGCTCGGAGACGGCGCGGACGAATTGGTCGAAGTCGACTGCGACAGCGCGTGCGGGCGTTCGGCGGTTCGCGCGCAGGGGCCTACCTGCTACAAGCCTCGCGATGAGCTCCTCTTCCGACTTCACCCGCTTCGCGGAACGGATGCGTGCCGAAGGGCTCCCCGAGCTCGCGATCAAGACGTTCGCGCATTACTACGGTGAGCTCGTCTCGGGTGCGACCGGGATGATTGCGGAGAGCGCGATCGAGCCGATCCCGTCCCTGCCCGACACCACCGGCTTCGGCGCCGACCTCGCCGAGCGCGGCCGCCGCGAGCTCGGAAAGACCGTGCTCGTGAAGCTGAACGGCGGCCTCGCGACGAGCATGGGTCTGACGGGTCCGAAGGCGCTTCTCACGGTGAAGGACGGACTCACCTTCCTCGACGTCGTGCTGCGACAAGCGGAAACCCACGGCATCCCGCTCGTGCTCATGGACAGCTTCTCGACCCACGACGCGACGCTCGCCGCCGTCGCTGCACAGCCAAAGGCGCGCGCCGACCTCGTCGTCGCGTTCGAGCAGCACAAGGTGCCAAAGATCACGCAGGCGGGTTTCGCGCCGGGCGAGTGGCCGACGGACCCGCGGCTCGAGTGGTGTCCGCCCGGGCACGGCAACCTCTACGCCGCGCTCGCGACGAGCGGGGCGCTCGACCGCCTGCTGGCGCAGGGCTACGAGCACGCCTTCGTGTCGAACGTGGACAACCTCGGCGCGGTGATCGACCCGGCGATTCTCGGCTATTTCGCCGCAGGGAAGCACGCGTTCATGATGGAGGTGACCGACCGCACCGAGGCGGACAAGAAGGGCGGCCACCTCGCGCGCCGCCGTGACGGCACGCTCGTGCTCCGCGAGCTCGCGCAGTGTCCCGCGGACGAGCTCGCCGGGTTCCAGGACGTCCGCCGGCACCGCTACTTCAACACCAACAACATCTGGCTGAGCCTGCCGCGTCTCAAGGTCTTCATGGACGAGCACGGCGGGGTGCTCCGGCTGCCGATGATCCGCAACACCAAGACGATCGACCCGCGCGACGCGGCATCGCCCGCGGTGTACCAGCTCGAGACCGCGATGGGCGCCGCGATCGAGCTCTTCGAGGACGCCGCCGCCGTGCGCGTGCCGCGCCTCCGCTTCGCGGCGGTCAAGAAGACCGGCGACCTGCTCGGAATCCGCTCCGACGCGCACCTGCTGACCGACGACTTCCGGATCGTCCCGAGCCCGGCGCGCACGCGCGGTGCCTTGGTCGTGAACCTCGACGACCGCTACTATGCGTTCATCGACCAGATGGAGGAGCGCTTTCCCGCCGGCCCCCCGTCGCTCGTCGACTGCGACAAGCTCGAGGTCGTCGGCGACGTACGCTTCGGCAGGGACGTGGTCATCCGCGGCACCGTCCGCATCGCGAACGCGGCTCCGACCCCCCACCACATCCCCAACGCGACCGTGCTCGCAGGTTGCTGAAAAAGGCCGATCTGCGTCGTTGCTCGGTCGACTCGCTTGTGCGGCATAGCTCCGCTATGCCTCCGCGCTCGCTCCCTCGCGCCTAGCATCTCGGCCCTTTTGAGCAACCTGCTGGGGGTGCCTCGTGCGCGAGGTGGGACGTTCGCTGCGCTCACGCCCATCAATCTCTCTTTGGCGCAGTGTCCTGTTTGAGAGGAAG
>JANNPN010000147.1:0-14109 GCA_031400185.1 Polyangiaceae bacterium | reverse complement strand
AAAGAACGGCAGCATCGCCTCCACGACCCGCGGATCGACGCGAGTCGTCGCGTGATTGTCCATATAAACACGGCGCGTCATGGTGCTGGCCATCGTGCGACTCCTTGTGATTCCTGTCAGGCGAGATTGATTAACTGAGTTACTGCGGAGGGTTCGGAGAATCCACCCATTTCAGAGCTGATCAGTCTCTTATAAACGGCTCCGCGAAGTGTCAACGGGCGACTTGCGGTCGGGGCTGCTGCGGAGAGCGGTCATGCTCGCTCTGGAGGGTCGCGCGGAGGTAGCGGCCGGTGTGGGACTCGGGAACGGCGGCGATTTGCTCCGGGGCGCCCGTCGCGATCACCCGACCGCCCCCCGTTCCGCCCTCGGGCCCCAAGTCGATGACCCGGTCAGCGGTCTTGATGACGTCGAGGTTGTGCTCGATCACGACGACCGTGTTGCCCTGGTCGGCGAGCCGCTCGAGGACGGCCAGAAGCCGCCTAACATCCTCGAAATGCAGGCCCGTCGTCGGCTCGTCGAGGATGTAGAGGGTACGGCCGGTGGCGCGGCGGGCAAGCTCGCGGGCGAGCTTGATGCGTTGGGCCTCGCCGCCCGAAAGCGTCGTCGCCGACTGACCGAGATGCACATAGTCGAGCCCGACATCGTGCAGAGTTGCGAGCTTCGTCCGGATCGGCGGAAACGCCGAGAAGAAGTCGAGGGCCTCGCCGACTGTGAGGTCCAGCGCGTCGGCGATGCTCTTTCCCCGGTACAGCACCTCGAGGGTCTCTCGGGAGTAGCGCCGGCCTTTGCAGACCTCGCAGGTGACGTAGACGTCGGGGAGAAAGTGCATCTCGATCCGGATGACGCCGTCGCCGCCGCAGGCTTCGCAACGTCCACCCTTTACGTTGAACGAGAACCGGCCCGGGTCGTAGCCGCGTGCCCGCGCCTCCGGAAGCTGGGCGAAGACCTCGCGGACGTGGGTGAAGAGGCCGGTGTAGGTGGCCGGGTTCGAACGCGGCGTCCGTCCGATCGGCGCCTGGTCGATGTCGATGACCTTGTCGAGGAGCTGCCAGCCTTCGAGGTCGTCGTGGGCGCCGGCACGCTCGCGGCTGCCGTTCAGCTTCT
The DNA here is from genome assembly GCA_031400185.1 of Polyangiaceae bacterium. GTDB lineage: Bacteria > Desulfobacterota > Binatia > UTPRO1 > UTPRO1 > UTPRO1. The sequence goes on along the minus strand of JANNPN010000147.1, from coordinate 13,005 downwards.
GCGCCAACGCCCGATAGAGGGTGTCGATCACGAGCGAGCTCTTCCCCGACCCCGACACGCCGGTCACGCACGTGATCGTTCCGAGCGGAATCTCGACGGTCACGTTCTTCAGATTGTGCTCACGCGCGCCGCGGATCACGAGATTCCAGCCGGTGCCCCGGCGCCGCGACGCCGGCGTCGGGATCGCGCGCGCGCCGCTGAGATACTGCCCGGTGAGGGACGCAGGGTTCGCCATCACCTCCGCGGGCGTGCCCTCCGCGACGATCTCGCCGCCGTGTCGACCCGCACCCGGCCCCATGTCGATCACGTGGTCGGCGGCGACCATCGTGTCACGGTCGTGCTCGACAACGAGCACGGTGTTGCCGAGCTCGCGCAGGCGCTCGAGGGTTGCGAGCAGACGGTCGTTGTCGCGTTGGTGTAGTCCGATCGACGGCTCGTCGAGGATGTAGAGCACGCCCGAGAGGCTCGAGCCGATCTGGGTCGCGAGCCGGATACGCTGGCCTTCGCCGCCCGAGAGCGTCGCGCTCGTCCGATCGAGGGTCAGATAGTCGAGGCCGACCTGCTGCAAGAAGCCGAGCCGATCGCGGATCTCCTTCAGAAGGAGCCGGGCGATCTCGGTCTCCTGCGCGGAGAGCTCGATCGTCGTGAAGAACGCGCACGCCTCGCCGACCGAGAGCCGCGAGACCTCTGCGATCGTCTTCTCGCCGACGCGCACGGCGAGACTCTCCTTGCGCAGGCGCGCGCCGTCGCAGCCCGCGCATGGCCGCGCGCTCATCAGGTTCTCGAGCTCGTCGCGGAGCCAGGGGGACTCGGTCGACTCGTAGCGCCGCTTGAAGAACGCGACGAGACCTTCCCACGCGCGCATGAACGTGTGACGCTTGCCGTCCTTCCGGAACTCGATCTCGAGCTCCTTCCCGCCGGTCCCTTCGAGCACGACCTTGCGGGCCGTCGCCGAGAGCTCTGCCCACGGGGTTGCGAGCGCGAACTTGTAGCGCGCGCCGAGCGCCGCGAACACGCTGCCGAGCTGGGCGGCGGTCTTGCGGTCGACGGTCGCCACGGCGCCCGCGGCGAGGCTCTTTCGCACGTCGGGGATGATCAGGTCGGGGTCGAAGTAGCGGCTGACCCCGAGGCCGTTACAGTCGGGGCACGCGCCCTGCGGGCTGTTGAACGAGAACATCCGCGGGCTGAGCTCCGGGAGCGACGTGCCGCAGTCGACGCAGGCGAAGCGGCGACTGAAGATCATCTCCTCGGCGACTGTACCGCCCTCACCGAGCCGTTCGACGCGGGCGAGGTCGTCGCCGCGCGCAAACGCGGTCTCGAGCGAGTCTGCGAGGCGCTTCTCGAGGCCGGCCCGCACCGTCAGACGATCGACCAGCACCTCGATCGTGTGCGCGACCGTCTTCACCAGCGTGATGTCGTCTGCGAGCTCGCGGAGCTCGCCGTCGACGCGCACCCGCACGAAGCCCGCCTGGCGGAGCTCCTGCAGCTCGCGGCGGTGCTCGCCCTTCCGGCCGCGGATCACCGGGGCGTAGAGGTTGAACCGGGTCTTCTCGGGAAGCCCGAGCAGGCGGTCGACGACCTGCTGCACCGTCTGCGACGCGATCGGCTTCCCGCACTCGGGACAGTGCGCCCGTCCCGCCCGCGCGAAGAGCAGCCGCAGGTAGTCGTGGATCTCGGTGACGGTCGCGACCGTCGAGCGCGGATTCTTGCTCGCGCTCTTCTGCTCGATCGCGATCGCCGGCGAGAGCCCTTCGATCTGGTCGACGTCCGGCTTTTCCATCTGCTCGAGGAACTGCCGTGCGTAGGCCGACAGCGACTCGACGTAGCGGCGCTGGCCTTCGGCGTAGAGCGTGTCGAAGGCGAGCGACGACTTCCCGGACCCGGAGAGACCCGTGATCACCACGAGCTTCTCGCGCGGGATCTCGACGTCGATGTTCTTGAGATTGTGCTCGCGCGCGCCGCGAACGACGATGCGGTCGGGCATCGTCCGGATGTAGCAGGGGCCGGGGGGCGGTGCGACCGTGACCGCCAGCGTCTGTCCGCGGCGGGTACGACTTGCCCGCTGCTCGCGCCTCTGCCAGTCTCTCCGCCGGCACGCTTCCGGTGCCCCAGTCAGGCATGAAGCCTTGATCCACGGTCCACTGTCACTGTTCATGTTGCAGGCGATTCTAGTCATCGCCGCATCGCGCTTGATCGGTCTCGCCACCCATCGCGCGCGTCAGCCGCTGGTGATCGCAGAGATCGTCGCAGGCATCGCGCTCGGCCCGTCGATCCTCGGATGGCTCGCGCCGGACGTCGCGCACACACTCTTTCCACCCGAAGGCATGCCGCTCCTCGGCATGCTGAGCCAGGTCGGGCTCATCCTCTTCATGTTCCTCGTCGGGCTCGAGTTCGACACGGCATTGCTGCGCGGCCGTGGCCACGCCGCGATCGCAATCAGCCACACGAGCATCATCGTGCCGTTCGCGCTCGGCGTCTGGCTGGCGCAGCATCTGCACGCAGAGCTCGCGCCGCCGGGCGTACCGCTCTTCTCGTTCGCACTGTTCATGGGCGCCGCCATGAGCATCACCGCCTTCCCGGTGTTGGCACGCATTCTCGTCGAGCGGAGGCTCCTGCGCACCAAGATCGGCGCGCTTGCGATCACGTGCGCTGCCGTCGACGACGTCACGGCGTGGTGCATCCTCGCGTGCGTCGTGTCGCTCGTCCGCGCGTCGAGCCTCACCGACGGCGCGTGGACGACGGCGATGGCGCTCGCCTACATCGTGCTCATGCTGCGGCTCGTGCGGCCGCTGGTCGAGCGGCTGGCGGCGCGGAGCGGCAACAAGGAGGGGCTGAGCCAGAACCTCGTCGCGCTGACCCTCGTGGCGCTTCTCCTCTCGAGCTGGGTCACGGAGCTGATCGGCATTCACGCGCTCTTCGGCGCGTTCATCTTCGGCGCCATCGTCCCGAAGCAGAACGGCTTCGCGCAGCTCCTCGCCGAAAAGCTCGAGGACCTCGTCGTCGTGTTGCTGTTGCCGCTTTTCTTCGCCTACAGCGGCCTCCGTACCCAGATCGGGCTCCTCGACTCGGCGCATGCCTGGGCGGTCTGCGGTGTCATCGTCGCGGCTGCGTGCGTCGGCAAGTTCGGCGGCAGCGCGATCGCGGCGCGTCTCACGGGGCTACGCTGGCGAGAAGCGTCGGCGCTCGGCGTGCTGATGAACACGCGCGGCTTGATGGAGCTCATCGTCCTCAACATCGGGCTCGACCTCGGCGTGATCTCGCCGACGCTCTTCACGATGATGGTCATCATGGCGCTCGTGACGACGTTCATGACGAGCCCGCTCCTCGAGCGCATCTATCCCGCGAGCGCTCTCGCGCTCGAAGCCGCGCCTGAGGACGCCGACGCCGCGCTCGTGCCAGGCGGCGGCTTCACCGTGCTGATGTGCGTCGCGTACGACCGCTCGGGGCCGGGCATGGTCACGGTCGCGGGGGCCCTGCTCGGTGAAACCGACGAGCAGCGCCGTCTGTACGCGCTTCGTCTGTTGCCGCCGACGGGCCGCGCGTCGTTCGTGCTCTCGCAACAGCAACCCGAGCACGAGGCGGCGGCGCTCGCCCCCCTGTTGTCGCGCGCCGACGCGCTCGGCGTGACCGTGCGTCCGATCTCGTTCGTCTCGCCGCAGCCGGCGACCGACATCTGCCAGGTCGCGGCGATGAAGCGCGCCGACCTGGTCGTACTGGGATGGCACAAGCCGGTGCTCGGCCGCACCGTATTGAGCGGCACCGTCCACGACGTCATGCGCCACGCCGACACCTCGGTCGCCGTGCTGGTCGATCGCGGTCTCGGCTGGATCAACCGCGTGCTCGTGCCGTATCGCGGCGGCCCACACGATCGCGGCGCGCTCGAGCTCGCCACGCGCCTCGCGCGCCACGCGGGCGCCGCCGTCACCGTTCTGCACGTGGTGAACCTGGACCCGACGAAGCCCGAGGCCGGCGAACCGCTCGACACCACCCTCCCTGAGCTCAGCGCCGAACGCTTCAAGGAAGGCGGGCGCATCGAAACGAAGGTCGTCGATCACGCCGTGCCCATCCATGCGGTGATCGAGGAGTGCGAAGCCGGATACGATCTCGTCGTGATCGGCGCCAGCGCCACGTGGGGACTCGAGCATCGGTCGTTCGGGATGCAACCGGAGCCCATCATCCGCGACTGCCCGGCCTCGCTGCTGATCGTCCGCCAGCACGAAGCCGCGCTCGCGCGCACTGGCGCCACCGTCGAGCAGATGCCGCGCAGCGCGGCGAAACGCGCGTGAGCATCCGGCCAACGCGGTCGCGAAGCGCTCGGAAGGACATCGCATGACCGACACCGCCGAGCACCTCGCCCGCATCGAGCGCGACGGTTACACCGTCGTCGAGGACGTCTTCTCCGCCGCCGAGGCCGACGCGCTGCTCGCCGCGATCACGCGCCTCGAGGACGCGCTCGGCATCGCGTTCGCGAACAACGACTTCGAGGGTCGGCTCACCAAGCGGGTCTACAACCTGCTCGTCCACGGTCCGCTCTTCGAGGCGATCCCCGTGCATTCGCGCGTCTTGCCGATCGTCGAGGGGGTGCTCGACGACGGCTGCCTCGTGTCGTCGCTCTCGTCGATCGCCATTCATCCCGGCGAGCGGGCGCAACCGATCCACGCCGACGATCAGCTGTTGCCGTTGCCGAAGCCGCACGTGCCGACCGTTTGCAACACGATGTGGGCGCTCACCCACTTCACCGAGCCGAACGGCGCGACCCGCATCATCTCCGGGTCGCATACCCGCGATCACAGCCCGGTCTACGGCTCCGAGCACGACTCGATTCCCGCGGTCATGCGGCGCGGCAGCGTGCTCGTCTGGCACGGCAGCCTCTGGCACGGCGGCGGCGCCAACCGGAGCGACGCGGTCCGGGTCGGGATCGCGATGAACTACTGCGCCGGCTGGATACGGCAACAGGAGAACCAGCAGCTCGGGATCCCGCGCGACATCGCGCGCGGCTTCGGCACGCGCCTCCGCGAGCTCGTCGGCTACGCCGTCTACCGCGGCCTCGTCGGCCACATCGACAAGCGGAACCCCGACGAGCTGCTCGGCGAGTCGGGCGCGCTCGAGACGGTGTGGGAGGCGGCGAACCGCATCAAAGGCTGACTCTCCCCTTCCCGCTCACTCGAGCGTCGGCATCTCCGCGAACGCGCGCGCGTCGTGCGCCGGGACGATGCTGATCTCCGGAAAGCGTGCCGCGATCGCCGCCATGTGGAGGATGTTGTCGCGCACGGCCTGTTGATCGGCGTCGGCGAGCATGCGCTGCAGCCACGGGCGCTCCTCACGCTGGCTGATGCCCTCGCGCTGCCAGACGAGATCTCCGACGAGCGCGTAGCGCTTGCCCGACGGCAGGGCCAAGAAGACGATCACCGATCCCGGCGTGTGCCCGGGTGCCGGGACGACGACGATCGCACCGTCGCCGTAGACGTCGTGGCTCCGGACGAACCCTAGGTACGCGTCCCCGTCGAACCCGTACTCCACGAAGCGGGCGTTCGTGCCGCGCGCGATCGCGGTGATCCATCCGCCGTCGGCGATGAAGCGCCGTTCGTCCGCCGTCACCCAGACCGGCGTTCCGGCGAGCTCGGGAAGACCGCTCGTGTGATCCCAGTGGGCGTGCGTGAGCAGCACGGCTTTGAGGTTGGCGCGGTCGTAGCCGACCATCGCCATCCGTTCCGCGGCCGACTGGATGCGCTCGTAGCTCGTCGAGACCTTGAAAAAGAACGGCATGACGCGCACCTGGGTGTCGATGTCGCGCCCGAAGCCGGTGTCGATCAGGAGATCGCCCCGCGGGTGTTTGACCAGCACGGCCGTCATCGCGAAGTCGCGCGCGTCGAAGAACGAGCCGCCGCGATAGCCGAAGGCCGCCGTGCGGTGCGTGACTCCCGTCGGCAACGCGAACACCGCCATCGCCGCGGGCGGCGAGGCCGGCGGCAGCGCGTCGGCCGCGAGCGGCGGTCGCGCGGGCAGCGGCGCGGGCCAGAAGGTCGACCAGAAGAGCCCCGCGAGCCCGACGACGACCGCGGCGACGACCGCCAGCGCACGCATGGCTCAGCCAGGCCGCGGCAGCTCGAGCATCTTCGCGAGCATCTGGGTCGCCGGGTTGTTGCGCTCGAAGCCCGATCCCTCCGGCATGACGCCGTACTCCGTCATCTGGTCGGCGATGCGGATCAGCACGAGCGCGAAGCGGAATGCGCCCCACACTTCGTAGTAGAAGAGGTCCTGCGCCTTCCGGCCGACGGCGTCCTCCCACTGCGCAACGATCTCGGCGCGCGCGGGAAAGCCGGGCAGCGGCGCCGCGCCGACACCCTCGGTGTGGTAGCGGCCGAGGACGAGCCACCAGGCGAGGTCGACCTCGCCGGGTCCGAGCGTCGCCATCTCCCAGTCGAGGACCGCGACGGGGCGGAAATCGCGGAAGATCATGTTGCCGATCCGCGCGTCCCCCCACGTGAGGCTCGGCGCGGGCTCGTCGGTCGGACGCTTCTCCTCGAGCCACGCGAGCGCCGCATCGACGACCGGCATGGTGCGACCCGCCGCCGCCCAGCGCAGCATCATCTTGGAGTAGCCGAGCTGCTGCGCGAACGGGGTCGCGCCATACTCCGGACGGGCGAGGAATTCGAACCCCAGCGCGCGCCAATCGAGCGTGTGGAGCTCGGTCAGCACCGCGAGCGCGGAACGCGCGAGCGCGCCTTGCTCGGCCGGCGTCGCGTCGAAGAGCCAGCCACCGACCGTGAACGGCGGGTGGTCGGGCGGGATCACGCCGTCGACACGATCCATCACGTAGAACGGCTGCCCGAGGACGCTCGCGTCGTCCTCGTACCACCGCATGCGCGGCACCGGGATGCCGGTCGGCGCGAGGATCTCCATGCAGCGGTACTGACGATGGAGGTCGTACTCGGGGAAGATCGCGTACGCGGTCGGTTTCACGCGACCGACCAGGCGCGTCTCGACGCGTGTGCCGTCTTCGCGCCACGCCGCGTCGATCAGGAGCGTCTCGTTCGAGAAGCCACTGCCACTCGGGAGACCGATCTCGCCGACGGCGACGTCGGTCACGTGCGGCAGCTTCCGCTGTAACCACGCCGTGAGCTGGGTGCGGGTGACGTCGACGTCGCGGGCCTGGGGAATCGGCATGATCGGCGGCTGCTATCACAACCTCGCCGCCGGTTGACAGCGGATTCGGGCCGCGACTACGACCGCCGCCATGCTCTCCCGGATGGACGACTACCCGCTGCACCAGATCGCCGACGTGATCCGCAACGTCGGCACCAGCGACCGCAATTTCTACGATCGCTACTACTTCAACCTGCACGGCTCGAGTGACGACCTCTTCCTCGTGATGGGGATGGGCCAGTACCCGAACCTCGGGGTCCAGGACGCCTTCGCGTGCGCGCGACGCGGCGACCAGCACCACGTGGTGCGGGCGTCACGCGAGCTCGGCGACCGCATGGACACGAGCGTCGGACCATTTCGAGTCGAGGTGCTCGAAGGCCTGCAGCGGGTGCGCGTCGTCCTCGAGCCGAGTGAGCACTCGCTCGCGTTCGATCTCACGTGGGACGGCGCGATCCCGGCCTTCGAAGAGCCCCAGCACTTCATCCGGAAGTACGGGCGCGTGCTCTTCGACTCGAAGCGCTTCGCGCAGACCGGCTGCTGGCGTGGCTCGCTCACGATCGGCGACGAGACCTTCGCGATCACGCCCGATCGCTGGTGGGGAACGCGCGACCGCTCATGGGGCGTGCGCCCCGTCGGCGAGCCCGAGCATCCCGGTATCCGGCAGGCCGAAGGGCAGATGTCGGGCATGTGGAACTACTCGCCCATGCAGTTCCGCGACTATTCGATCCTCTACATCCTGAACGAGACGGACGACGGCGAGCGGCCGCTCGAGGAGGCCGTCCGCATCTGGGCCGACCCGGCAAAACGCCCGCAGCAGCTCGGCCGCCCCGAGCACCGCCACGTGCTGACCCCGGGAACGCGCCTGATCGAGTCGTCGGTGATCGCGTTCCCCCATGCGCCCGGCGGCGCGTTCGACGTCCGCGCGACGCTGCTGACGTCGTGCTTCATCACGATCGGCACCGGCTACGGCATGGAGCAGGACTGGCGGCACGGGATGTACCAGGGGCCGCTCGTCGTGCAGGGCTTCGTGAAGCCCATCGCCGACATCGCGTCGTTCGGACAGTACGGCGTCGTCGACCACGTCGCGCGCTTCGAGACGAGCACGGGCGACGTCGGCTACGGCCTCCACGAGCACGGTTTCTTCGGGGTGTATCGCCGTTACGGGATGAACGACGCGTACGGCGGCGCCGCCTGACTGCGGCGGTTCTCATCGTGCCGCGAATGCCGGTCCCATTCATCTCCAGCACCGGGTCGCGCGACGTCAGGCAATGCGGGGCGCGACGCGACTCACAAACCGCCTCGCACCGCGCGCACCTGGCGCCCGCAGCAGGCCTTGTCGTTGATTTCGACCGAGCCGCCGTCGAAATGCACGGTCAACGCTTGATACGCGAAATAGTCGGTCGTCGACGCCCATTGCTCCGTTGCGGCCGTGCAGCTGCACGACTGGACCGTACAACCGGGAGCACAATTCGTGTTGAAGGCCGGGGCGACCGCCGGAGACCCTAGGCCGTAGCTTGCGAGGCTCTGCAGCTCGTTGACGTTCGGCAGCCGCCAGTCGCCGTGGCCCGCGAAGTTGGACCCGTTGAGCGTCTGGATCTTCACCCTCATCGCGTTCGCCCACACGTAGCCATGGTCCTTGTCGTGGATGCCGTTGTCGTCCGACAGCTTCTCCCACATGAGCCCGGTCGTGGCGTCGGTGATCGTGCCGTCGCCGTTGTCGACGTAGTTGCGCGCGAGACCCGTCTGCAGCTCACCGTCTTGCCCTGTCCCCGCGCACGGGATTCCGGCGCCCGCGCCGTCGAAGCAGGCGGTTTGCCCGGTCTTCACTATCTTGCCCGCTGGGGCGGGGCTCGCGGAATCGTCGCGGACGGCCCGTACCTTGTTCGCGCCGGACTTCGCACGCGACGACATGAATCCGTGCGCCCACCCCCCGAGCCACGCGTTGGAGGGAACCGCCGCCACGGTCGTCGCGGACCAGTAGCCGGCGGTCGACGCGCAACTGCAGGTGGCCGTCGAGCACCCGGCGGTGCAGGCCGTTTTGAACACGCCGTCGATCGATGGCTCGCTGCTGTCGTACTTGGAGAGTGTCTGCAGCTCATTGATGTTCGGTAGCCGCCAATCCGCGTGGCCGGCGAAGTTGGTGGCGTTCAACGTTGCGATCTTGTCGCTGAAGGCGTTCGCCCACGTGTAGACGTCGTCTGTGTCGTGAAGCCCGCCGTCATCCGACAGCTTTTCCCACATGAGCCCGGTCGTGGCGTCGGTGATCGTGCCGTCGCCGTTGTCGACGTAGTTGCGTGCGGCACCAGCCTGAAACTCGGCGTCTTGACCGGTGCCTGCACAGGGAGCTCCTCCTATGAAGTTCGTCGTGTTGAAGCACAGGGTCTGTCCGGTCTTGAGCCGACGCCCCTGTCCCCCGGACGGCGCCGGCGCCGCCTCGACGACTTGCGGCACCGAGGTGTAGTCGCTGACGACGCCTCCGTCCCGGAGCGCGAGCTCCAAGGAAAATGCACAATCGGGAAGCGCGTCTTGATAGGCGACCTCCAGGAGATCCTCGCCCTTCGCCGCATCGAGCTCGATCTCGAGATGGTCCTCCACGATCACCCCTTGCCGTCGGACCACCACGATGAGCGAGGGCGGATCCTCGCCCAACCTCGGCTGCGAAGATCGGCGCCCGATCGTGTAGCGAAACGGTATCTTGGAAATGCCGCCGAATCGCACGCGCGGCGGTTGGCCGACGATCGTCACACGCGAACCGACTCCCGGCCCAGGCGCGGGTCGCCCGCCGGGCTTGGTCGTTCCGATGAGATCGACGACGGGACGACGAATGAACTTGATCAGCTTCGTAATGCTGCCGAAGAAGGTCGCACGGGCCGAAGCCGCCGACCCTCCGACCGCCGTCGACGGACACGTCGACCCCAAGCTCGGGCAGAGCTCGCCGAGCCGTCCGTCGGCACCGAACTCACCGACGCGCGCGACTGCCTGCTGCACGAGCGTCGCAACCACCGGCTGAACCCGCAGCCGCAAGCACTCGGCGAGCGTCGCCGCGTCGGTCGACGGGGACGCGCAGGCGAGCGCCGACAGGTTCAGCCCGGACGGGCTCGAGAGGTCGGGGAAGCTCACTACCGCGTCACCACAGCTCTTGGTGATGGCGACCGAGAACTTGGCGAGCCCCGTCGCGACCTTCTTGGCCGCTTTGTCGCACCCCGCCTGAGCCTTGGTCAGGCACCCGGGATCAGCCGGGTCCCTCTGCATGCAGGCGAGCACGCCCTGCGCGCAGGTCCCGAATTGCAGCTCCACGCCCGCCACCAGACCATGCGTCGCTTTGGTGATCGCGCGACCGCACCGTTCGACACCCTCGGCATCAGGTGAGGAGAGCGGACACTGATTCGTCTTCGTGCAGTCACCGAGTACGGTCAGGCCGTCGATCGGAGCAAGCGTGGTTCCCGCGAGGCGCGCGAGCAACTCGCCCATGCGCGGACGCGCCGCTTCATAGATCAGGCCGGCAGCGCGCTCGTGAGTACGGACGAGGCATTCTGCCAGCCCGTCGACGCCCCCGCAGACATTGAGCCCGAAGTCACGGAAGCAAGGCTCCGTGAGGCTTTCGAGCCCGAGACCGTCGGGACCCAAAAGATCGAGGAACGGGATGTCTCGTGCGCAACTGTTGGCGGCAACGATCTTGCCCTTGGCCTTGGCGCTCGCCGTCGTCGCCGCCGCAGCGCTCAGCTTTTTGCCACAAGCTCGCCCGGCCTTCAGAAAGCAATCGGCCTTCGCTTGCTTGGTTTGCACGCAGGCGAGGGCGGCGTTGCCGCACACATCCAGGACCTTGAGCTTCGCCGTGAAAGCCTTCGCCGTGACTTTCGCGATGACCTTTTGGCACTTGATCGCGGCTTTCTGGAGTGACGGGGTGGCAAGCTGTCCCTCGGCGCCGAGTGCGGCGCTGGATAGGGTGGTCACGACCAACGCCAGCGAGACCGCGAGTGACGCGTGTCGCGAAACGCTCGATCGACTCCGGTCGTCTCTTCGGGGCGTGCGCATCGAGGTCAGTACGGAAGGCCTTTCCTGGATCGGTGCCCCCATCAAGCCGCACCGCGGCAACAGGCCCGAGCGCGACAAGCGGCGAGACTGGCGACGGTCGTCGACGACTTAGAACGGCAAGTCGTGCTTCCGAGCCGTGTTGCAGGGCTTGCAGCTCGCGACGACGTTACCCTTCGTCGACTTGCCGCCGCGGATGATCGGAACCAGGTGGTCCATCGTAAGCTCCTCGGCTGCGAACCGACCGCCACAATGATGGCAGACGCCGGCCGCGCGCTTGCGCTTCCACCATGGGCTCGCGCGGAGATCGCGGGCCTTCTGGCGCTCGCGGCGGATCTCCTCCTCGGAGACTTCGACCAGGAACCCCATCGTCGGACGGCATAGTGCGGTCCCGAGCCCCGCGTTGCAACGCGCGAATGGCTTGCGACACCGGCGCGCCGGGTCTACGAGCCGCGCCATGAGCGACGACGTCCGCTTCGTCCAGGCCAACGGCCTCCGCTTCGGGTACCTCGAGTCGGGTCAAGGTCCGCTCGTGCTCCTCGTACACGGGTTCCCCGATACCGCGCACTCCTGGGACGCGACCCGGCCGGCGCTCGCGGCGGCCGGTTATCGCGCCGTCGCCCCGTTCACGCGCGGGTATGCGCCGACCGAGATTCCGACGCGTGAGGCCTACGACGCCGACACGCTCGGGCAGGACGTGATCGCGCTCCTCCGCGCGCTCGGCGGCGGCGAGCCGGCGGTCGTCGTCGGCCACGACTGGGGGGCCAGCGCGGCGTACTCTGCGGCGGCGCTTGCGCCCGACGCGCTCCGTCTCCTCGTCACGATCGCGATCCCGCATCCCGCGTCGGTCACGCCGACACCGTCGGTGCTGTGGGCCGTCCGCCACTTCTTCGCGCTCAATCGGCGGAGCGCCGTGCGCTGGGTCCCGAACGACGACTTCGCGTACATCGACGCGCTGCTGCACCGCTGGTCGCCGCGTTGGAATCCGGGACCCGCGGAGACCGCGCACGTGAAGGCGGTCTTCAGGAACCCGAAGAGCCTCGACGCCGCGCTCGGCTACTACCGCGCCCTCCGCCCGTGGCCGCCGCGGTCGCACAAGATGAAGATCGCGGTGCCGGCGGTGAGCTTCGCGGGCGACACGGACATCATGCCGCCGGCGGCCTACGAGAAGGCGCGCGCGTCCTTCACGAGCGACTACGAGGTCGTCCCGATGTCGGGTGGGCACTTCATGCACCGTGAGCACCCGGAGGTATTCAACGAGAAGCTCCTCGCGATCCTGGCGCGGCGCGCGCCGCGCTGAAGGTTCGCGCCGGATCGGGCGGCGAACACCCGATCCGGCGCGTGTATACCGAGAACGAACCGGCTTACGGAAACACGAACCCGGGGAGCGCCGGCTTGCAGTAGCCGTTGGTGCGGCAGTTGGCGCAGTCGGTGATTCCCGGCTCGCAGATGTTGTCCTTCACCTTCGTCGGCCCGAACGTGAGGTTTTCGGGGAGGCGGATGACCTCGCCCTCGTCGGTGTCGCCGATGATGACGTTGCCCTGAACCGTGAGATTTGCGGTCGCGCCGGACAGGTCGATGGCGGCATCCGCATTCCCGGACCGCATCTCGATCAGGTTGTGCTCGATCGACAAGTCAGCGGCCGAGTACCCAATGCTTACGGCTCGTGAGGGACCGACCATGTGATTGTCGTTGTAGGAGTCGGATGCGACCGCGAACTGCCTGGTCACGGGCAATGCCGTCTCGAAGTAGTTGTTCTCCACGGCCGCGCAATTGAAGGTGGTGAGGTCGCCGCCGGTGAACTTCAGGTTGTCGACGCGCGACCCG
>JANNPN010000140.1:0-10398 GCA_031400185.1 Polyangiaceae bacterium | reverse complement strand
AGCCCGCCGAGACCGGCTGCCGACCCGATGCCGAGGACGCACGCACGCTGATCGCCGCCGCCCGCGACCCGGCGCCGCTCGCCGACGTCTGCCCCTACCGCCTCCCCGACCCGCTCGCGCCGTCGCTCGCCGCCGAGCGTGCCGGGGTGGCGATCGACGTCGCGGCGCTCGCGGCCCTCGGGCAGCGGCGCGCGGCGACGTACGACGTGCTCCTGATCGAAGGCGCGGGCGGCCTGCTCGTGCCGCTCACGCGCACCGCGAGCTTCGCCGACCTTGCCGCGGAGCTCCGCGCGCGCGTGCTCCTCGTCGTCGGCTCCCGGCTCGGGGCCATCAACCATGCGCTGCTCACGCTCGACGCGCTCGCGAGCCGGCGGATCGCCGTCGCCGGGTACGTCGTGAACCGCCTCGCCGCGGACGACGACCTCGCGGTCGCGACCAACGAGCCGCTCCTCGCGACGCTCACGTCGGCGCGCGCGCTCGGGACCCTGCCATGGATCGCCGGGGCCGCGGCCCTCTTGGCCGCGCTCCGGGGCGGCGGCGACGCCGCAACGAAGGCGCGCGCACGCCTCGCCGCGCTCGGCGCGGCGCTCGAGCTCGACACGCTCGTCGACTGACCGCGACCCGCGCCGTGCGAGATCGCAGGGCGCCTGCGACGCGAGTTCCGCCTTGACCATTCCCGAAGCGGCGCGGGACACTCGTGACTCGAGCGCGCGCGGTCGTCCTCGCGCCGCCGAGGGGGTCGCCCATGTCGTCGCTCGCATCGCTCTGCCGTCGGAACATCCTCGTCGCGCTCACTGCCGGCGTGCTCTGCGGTGCTCCACCGGGCATCGCGCGCGGCGGAGACGTCCCATGCGATGCCCGCCCTCGCATCGCCGCGGGCGACGTCGGCTGGCAGGTGCAGGTGGACCCCGCGACCGGCGTCTACTCGCTGCCCGCCCCGGGCACGCTCGCCGCACCCGACACCGCGCGTGGCGGACGGGCGCGCGACGTCGTCATCCAGCCGGGCACGACCGCCGCGGGCGGGTACGTCATCCGGCTCGACGGCGCGTCCGCGGAGCAGCAGTAGCATGCGGCACGCGTCCTCGCGGCGCAGCGCCGCGCTGCTGCTCGTCGGCGCGCTCGTGCTGCCATGCGCCGCGTCCGCCGCGACGATCACGATCGTGAACCGCGACGCAGCCGGCATCGGCTTGAACGATCCGGCGCCGCGCGCGCCGGTCGGCGGCAACGCGGCGACGACCCTCGGCACCCAGCGCCTCACCGCGCTGCAGCTCGCCGCCGACATCTGGGGCGCGCAGCTCGCGAGCCCGGTCGAGATCCGGGTCGGCGTCGACTTTCCGAACCAGAGCTGCGACGGCTTCTCCGCCGTCCTCGGGAGCGCCGGACCGTCGGCGGTGCACTTCGACTTCGCCGGTGCCGTGCCGAACACGCTCTACCCGTCGGCGCTCGCGGACAAGGTCGCCGGCATGGACCTCGACCCGGGCCTCGACGACATCAACGCGCACTTCAACCGGAGGCTCGGCGCCGGTGGCGGATGCAGCCTCGACTTCTACCTCGGGCTCGACGCCGACCCGCCGTCGGCGGCGAGCATCGACCTGGTCGCGGTGGCATTGCACGAGCTCGGCCACGGCCTCGGCTTCCTCCCGATCTTCAACGTGTCGACCGGCGCCGAGGGGCTCGGCCTCGACGATGTCTACGAGCTCGGCCTCGAGCAGCACGGGGCCGGCCCGCTCGCCACGATGAGCAACGCCGGCCGCGCCGCCGCCGCCAAGGACGACGGTGACCTGCACTTCATCGGCGCCAGCGTGACCGCCGCGCTCGGCGGGCTCGTCGCCGGCGTTTCGGGCGGTCACGTCCAGATGTACGCCCCGACCACCCTGCAGCCCGGATCGTCGGTCTCGCACTTCGACACCGATGTGTCGCCGAACGAGCTCATGGAGCCCTCGTACACGGGGCCGAACCACGCGGTCGGGCTCGCCTTGCTGCTCCTCTGCGACATCGGATGGGGACCGTGCGGCACGTGTGGCGACGGCGTCGTCGATCCGAACGAGACGTGCGACGACGGCGACGCGGCCGGGGGCGACGGGTGCGGCAGCACGTGTCGCGTCGAGACGTGCTGGAGCTGCGCCGGCGAGCCGTCGGTCTGCGCGCCCCTCGCCAACACGACCCCGTGCAACGACGGCTCCGCGTGCACCGCGACCGATACGTGTCAGGGCGGCGCCTGCACCGGCGCCGATTCCGTGACCTGCAGCGCGCTCGACCAGTGCCACGACGTCGGGACATGCGACCCGGTCTCGGGCCTGTGCTCGAACCCGGCGAAGCCGGAAGGTGCCGCCTGTGACGACGGCGAGAGCTGCACCGGTCCCGACCAGTGCACCGCCGGCGCGTGCGGTGGGCCGCAGAGCTGCGTCGACCCGTTCCTCTGCGCGAAGGCGAAAACCTCGACGCTCGGCGCCCCGTTCACGCCGCCGAGCCCGCCTGCGCTGGTCGACGCCTTCGAGACGCTGAACGTGACGGTCGCAAAGCCGAAGGGCCTCTGCGTCCCCGCCGAACGGAACGGCACGCCGGTGATCGACGGCGCGACCCACCTCGAGAGCTATCCCGTGAAGGCCGTCAGGGGGCAGGCGAAGCACGTGAAGCGGACGGTCCTCGTGCAGAATCCGATCGGCACCATCACCGTGCAGACCGTGAAGCCCGCCTTCCTGCTGGTCCCGACGAACCTCGGGCTCGGCGCCGACCCGCCGCCCACGGCCGGCACGGAGGTCGACCACTACAAGTGCTACGCGGCGAAGGTCGCGGCCGGCACGCCCACGTTCCCGAAGGGCATGACGGTCACGCTCGCCGACGGCTTCATCGTGCCCGCGCAGAGCTTCGCGGTGAAGAAGCCGACCCACCTCTGCATCGCCGTCGACACGAACGGCGAAGGCGTCCTGCACCCGGCGATCTCCCAGCTTTGCTACCAGGTGAAGCCGACCGTGAAGAACCCGTCGCATCCTGGCCTGTTCGTGCACCCGCAGTTCGGCGCCGAGCGTCTCGACATGAGCAAGGAAGAGCGCCTCTGCGTGCCGTCGCTCGCGACCGTGCTATGACGCCGCCGGCGTGCACGACGTCGACCTGACCGATCTCGACCGCTTCGCGAGCGGGTTCCCGCACGACGTCTTCACGCGCCTCCGCCGCGAAGCACCGGTGTGGTTCCATCCGCCGACGCCACACACGCCGGGCGGCGAGGGCTTCTGGGTGGTGAGCCGGCACGCCGACGTCGTAGCCGTCGCCGCGGATGCCGCGACCTATTCCTCGGAGCGCGGCGGCTCGCGCGACGGCGGCGGCACGCTCATCGAGGATCTGCCGGCGGGCTTCGCGACCGGCGTGCTCCTCAACATGATGGACGACCCGCGGCACCAGAAGCTCCGGCGGCTCGCGACGGGGGTCGTGTCGCCGCGCGCGCTCGCCCAGCTCGAGGACGAGCTCCGGGCGCGCGCCGGCGCCATCGTGGAGGCCGCAGTCGCGCGCGGCACGTGCGACTTCCTCGTCGACGTCGCGGCCGAGCTGCCGCTCCAGGCGGTCGCGCGCCTGCTCGGCGTCCCGCAGGAGGATCGCCATCGGCTCTTCGCCTGGGCCAACGCCACCCTCGACTACGACGGCCGCGAGCTCGGCGAGGTGAACGCCCGGACGCAGGCGGCGCAGGCCGCCATGTTCGAGTACGGCGCGTGGTTGATCGGCGAGAAGCGGCGCGCCCCCGGCGACGACATGCTGTCGGCGGTCGTGCACGGGACGATCACCGGCGCCGACGGTACCGCGGCGCCACCGACCGAGCTCGAGGTCATGATGTTCTTCAACCTGCTCATCGCGGCCGGCAGCGAGACGACGCGGAACTCGCTCGCGGTCGGGCTCCTGGCGCTGATCGACCATCCCGAGGCATGGCACGCCCTCCAAGCGAATCGGGCGGTCATGCCGTCGGCAGTCGAGGAGATCCTGCGCTGGGCGTCGAGCACCGCATACAACCGCCGCACCGCAACCCGCGCCGCCGAGCTCGCCGGCCAGCGCATCGGCGCCGGCGACAAGGTGACCCTGTGGTGGTCGTCGGCGAACCGCGACGAGGCGGTCTTCCCCGATCCGTTCCGCTTCGACGTACGGCGGCATCCGAACCGCCATCTCGCGTTCGGCCACGGAAACCATTTCTGCCTCGGTGCGGTGCTCGCACGTCTCGAGATCCGGCTCGTGCTCGACGCCCTGCTCGCACGCGTCGCCGGCTGCACGCTCGCCGGCCCGGTCGAGTGGACGCGCAGCAACAAGCACACCGGCGTCCGCCACATGCCGATCACGTTCGTCCAAGGGGGATCTCGCCCCCTGCGACGGCCGCCCGACTGACGCGCGTTCGCGTCTAGGGTCGGCGTTCCAATGCGGCCGTCGTGAACTCCGTCTCAGCGAGCGTCGGGTTGGGGTCGACGCTTTCGATCGTGAGCGTCGACTTGGTGTCCTCGAGAAGGTCGGTCATCGTCGACTCCGTCGGGACCCAGACGCCGTCGTACGCCTTGAGCGAGGCGCGCGGGGAGCGCAGCTCCTTCACCTCGACGCCGACCTCGTCCCAGTAGCGGGTGCGGAGCGGCACGTAGTGCTCCTTCTCGATCGCCGCGACGCTTCGCGTGTACCGCGACTTGCTCTTCGGCAGCGTGGTCGCCTCGACGACGTAGCACGACACGCCGTCGATGGTCTCGTCGGGGAGACGGCGATACGTGGCGTGCTCGAGATCGTCGAGGGTGGAGAGAAAATCGTCGAAGCTGAAGTCCGTCCCCGCGATGCTCTGCCCGCGCATGTGGGCGCGGGCAGCGCGCTTTCGCATCGGGGAGTACATGAACTGGTCGTCCTCGCGGTCGCTCCGGTGGATGTAGAGGTACCCCGTGTGTTCGAGATCGCGCGGGCCCGTCAGCGTGATGAGCACTTTCGCGAAGACCCCGTCGGTCGCCTCGTCGGCGGCGTTGCGGTAGTCCTTGGCGCGCATCACGAAGTTCGTCTGTTGCGGATTCCCGCCAGGGTCCGTCGAGAGAATGCGCCCGACCTCGACGACCGTACGGAGGCGCTTCCGGTTCTTGAAGAGGCGATCGTAGATCGCGCGACCCCCGAGCTCGGCGCCTTCCGGCAGGACGTCTTCGAGCTCGCGTGGACTCGGTGTCGTGACCGCCTCATCGGGACGCGCAGGCTCCGCCGCGTGTGCGGCCCCGCTCGCGACGGCAAGCGGTACCATCACTCCCGCCGCGAACGTCTTCGCCCACCGCCGCCAATCGCGCGTCACGCGTCTTTCGTAGCGCGGCGCGCGACCCGAGTCGACGTGACTACTGCGTTTCCCAGGTGATGCCGTCGGGCGAGGTGTCGACGATCAGGTCGCCGCCGACCGCGACGAAGTGCTCGCTCGCGAACGTCACCGCCGAGAGCTGGCGCGTGGTGCGTGAGACCTGCTGCGTGAGCACGCCCCCGTCGGGCGTGGTGACGATGACGCCGCTCGCTCCCACGATCACGAACGAGCCCTTGCCGAAGGCGACGTCGTTCAGGCTGACGAAGTTCGCGAAGTTCTCGCGCCGCGACGACCAGGTGAGGCCGTCGGTCGAGACCGCAACCGTGCCGACGAACCCGACCGCTATGAAGCGGCCGGCGCCGAAGCGCACGCGCGCGAGCCCCTGCGCCGAGCCCGAGTCGCGCGCGGTCCAGGTCGTGCTGTCGGCGGACGTGAGGATCGTCCCAGAGTCGCCGACGGTGACGAAGCGCCCACCGCCGAACGTGACCCCGCGAAGCGCGTTCTCGGTACCCGCATCGACCGCGGTCCACGTGTGGCCGTTCGGCGAGGTGAGGATCGTACCGAGGTAGCCGACGGCGACGAAGACGCCGTTCGCGTGGGTGACGTCCTGCAACGACACCGTCGTCGGCACCGTTTCGGGCGTCCAGGTGACGCCGTCGGTCGAGGTGAGGATCGTACCCGAGTCGCCGACGACGACGTAGAGACCGGCCCCGAAGGTCGCGCCGTTCAGGGTCGCGTCGACGCCGGAGTCGGCGCCGTCGAAGTTCTGCCCGTCCGCCGAGGTCGCGAGGATGCCGTTCGTGCCGACCGCGACGAACGGACCGCCGCCGCCCGTAACGCCGCGATAGCCCTCTTGATCGTCGTCGCCGCCGCCCCCGCCGCCGCACGCGACCGCGAGAACCGCCGACGCCACGACGGCCGCCCAGCAGAGCTGTCGCACCCCAAAACCCCGCGCTCCTCGACCCATTCGATCCTCCTTACGTCAGCCGCCGGTCCGCTCAACAATCACATGTCGCGCGCCGTGGCTACTCCTGGGTCGACCGCGCCCGGCGCTCGAAGCCCGCCAGCACCCGACGGAGCAACGAGCGGTGTGCCCGCCGCGCGGCCCGCGTCGTGTCGCGGGCGCGGGCCTCGTCCTGGAGTCGTGCCTGCTCGCGCCGCTCGACCTCGGCCTCGACGAGCAACCGCGCCTCGACCTGTCGCGCGATCTCGGCCTGTGCCGCGGCGTTCTCGGCGTCGCGACGCCCGAGCTCGGCGTGCAGCGTCGCGACCTGGTCGCGCAGCACGCCGACCTCGCGCCACACGTCGAGCGGCGGCCGGTCGACGGGCACGATCTCCCCGACGTAGCAGGTGCCCGTGAGCGGCGGGTGCGGCGGGAACGGCCGGCCATCGCCGAAGTGACCGGCGCTGTCGTGCACGTACAGCCGGTCGCGCACGAGCGGCCACACGACCTCCGACATGAACAGGTCGGAATCTCCCCAGCGTTCGAATCGCCCCCAGGCGTCGATGCGCGCGGCGATGTCGGGGATCAGGCCCCCGATGCCGGCCCACATGCCGCCCATCATCCGGCGGTCGTGGTGCACGGAGTCGCGCATGACGTGGCACGGCACCCCGGAAGCGATCCACTCGTCGACCGCCGCCTTCTCGCGCACGTTCAGACGCGAGTCGGCGTCGCGGCAGGCGAAGCGCTCGACGGCCGGATCGGCCGCAACCAGAAACCGCCGGAACTTCGGGTACTCGGGCCCGAGCGACCTCTGCATGGGCACGACGTCGGCCCCGAGCGCGCGCAAGCGATCGCACACGTCCGGCGGCACCGTGTCGTCGACGGCGAAGCGTACCCGCCAGCCCGGGTAGATCTCGGGGGCGAGCTCGGCGTTGCGAATCGCGCCGTGACAGTAGAGCCGATCGGCACCGTAGAGGGTGAAGCTCAGTAACCGCACCCCTCCGGCTGTCGCACAGCACCGGGCGGCGGGCAAATCGCGGCGCCGGATGAGATGACACGCGCGCGCGAGTCGCGGTAGACGAGCGGCGATGGCGGCGTGGCGGCGGTGGCTCGTCTACGGTCTCGTGACCGTGATCGTCGGCGGCCACCTCTACGACCTCGTCGTCGATCGCGAGCATTGGCCGTTCTCGCAGTATCCGATGTACGCGCACGCGGCGCGCGAGTGGTCGATGCTGACGCCGCGCCTGTCCGGTGTCCGCCCCGACGGCGGTGAGATCACGCTCTGGCAGACGCGCTTTCTCGAGCCGCTCGATCAGTCGCGTCTCATGCAAGCCGTGGGGACGATCCTGCAGGAGCCCGACGGCCGCGTGCGTGCGACGACGGCGCTCCGCGACGTGCTCGCCCGCTACGAGCAACGCCGGCGCACCGGCGAGCACGACGGCCCGGCGCTCGCCGCGCTCCGGCTCTACCACGAGCGCTGGGTGCTGGAGCTCGATGCCGGCAACGTCGACCGGCCCGCGCGCCGCGACCTCGTCCTGGAAGCGGTTCTCCCGTGAGCGCCGGTCTCCGCGCGCGCTGGGACGCCTGGTGGTTCGCACCACGCTCGCCCGTCGACCTCGGCGTCGGCCGCTGCGTCTTCTTCGGCATCCTCGCGGTGCTCTATGCGCCCTACGACTTCCGGCCCTGGGCGGGCGTCGACGCGGTCTTCTGGCACCCGACGTGGTCGTTCTCCGTGCTCCACCTTCCGGTGCTCGACGCCGGGACGCTCGGGGCGCTGCAGCTCGCATGGAAGATCGCGCTCGTCGGTGCCTGCCTCGGCCTGGCGACGCGTGCGAGCATCGTGATCGCGCTCGTGCTCGGGTTCTACCTGCTCGGCCTTCCGCACTGCTTCGGCAAGATCCACCACTACGACGCGTTCCTGATCTTCGTATTCGCGATCCTCGCCGTCGCGCGCGCGGGGGACGCGTTCGCGCTCGGCCGCGTGCTCGCACGCCGGCGCGGCGCACCAGCCGTCGTCCCGTCGGGCGAATACACGTGGCCGATCCGCGCCATCTGGATCGTGCTCGCGCTCGTCTTCTTCACGGCCGGCGTGAGCAAGCTCCGAACGAGCGGCCTCGCCTGGATCTTCTCCGACTCGATGGCGATCTTCCTCGTCCAGCACCAGTACCGCGTCGGGAACGCGGTCCCGCTGACGGCGCTCGGGCTCGAGCTCGCGCGCCACGCGTGGCTCTGCCGCGGGCTCGCCGCCGCGGCCATCGTCTGCGAGGCCGGCTATCCGCTGGCGCTCGTCGATCGGCGGGCGCGCGCGTTGCTCGTGCCGGGCGCGCTCCTCATGCAGGTCGGCATCCGGGTGCTGCTCGGGCCGAGCTTCCTCCACATGATGGCGTGCAACGTCTTCTGGGTGCCGTGGGAGCGGGTGCTCGGGTGGGATCGTGAGCCGCGGCGTGCCGCGGACGCCACTCAGCGCCGCGCCGCGGTCCGGGCGGCGTCGTAGACGAGTCGGAGCGGCACCCCGTGTTGCTCCGCGGCCGCGCGGCAGCTCTCGTACTCGGGCGTCACAAGCTCCGGCGTGCCGTCGCCGCCCGCGATCTTGACCGCGATCGGTCCGTAGCTCGTCGCAACTTCCGCGGCCCGGCGCGGCACCTTGAGCCGCGTGACGCCGTGCGTGCGCACCCCGAGCGTCGTCGTCTCCGCGAAGAGCACCGCGGCGACCGCGTCGCGCGCTGCGGGCGCGACGATCGCCTGCAGCGTCACCCCCGGACGGTTCTTCTTCATGTGGACCGGCACGAGGGTCACATCGACCGCGCCCGCGGCGAAGACGCGCGCCATCACGTGCTCGTAGAGCTCAGGGCTCATGTCGTCGATGTTGCACTCGACGACGATCATCGCGTCCGTCATGACGCCCGCGGGAAGGGCGTCGCCCTCTCCCAACATGATGCGCAGCACGTTCGGGCGGTCCGCGAGCCGGCGCGTGCCCGCGCCGTAGCCGGCGCGGAGCGGCCGGAAGCCCGGCGGCGACCCCGCGACCGCGCCGAAGCCGCGGAGGATCGCGGCGCCCGTCGGCGTCACCATCTCGCCCTCCCCGTCGCCGAGCACGACCGCGTATCCGCGGAGCAGCTCGACGGTCGCCGGCGCCGGCACCGGCAGCCGGCCGTGCCGGCTCGCGACGGTGCCGCTGCCGAGCGGCAGCGGGCCCACGTGGATCATCCCGAGGTCGAGCGCCTCGGCGGCGACCGCGGCGCCGACGACGTCCGCGATCGCGTCGGCACCGCCGACCTCGTGGAAATGCACGTCGTCCGGCGTCGAGTCGTGGATCCGCGCCTCGACCTCGGCGAGCGCGCGGAAGACCGCGAGGGCGCGATCGCGCACGCGCGGGGCGAGCCCGCCGCGTCCGACGATCTCGCGGACGACGGCGAACGTCCGCTCTCCGGGCGGCTCGCCGGCGTGCACGATGAAGCGCGTCGCCGAGACGCCCTCGACCTCCGCGCGCTCGGTGGCGACCGCGAGATCGGGCAGCCCGAGGCCCGCGATCGCCGCCTGCACCGCGTCGAACGGGGCGCCGAGATCGAGGAGCGCCCCGACCGTCATGTCGCCGGAGATGCCCGAGAAGGCGTCGAAGAACGCGCGCACGGTCGCTCGTAACCCGCGGACCACATGACCGCAAGGTCGCTAGTTTGCGGTCTTTTTCGGCTGTGGTACCGTCGGACCCCCTTATGGGCCGACGGCATGCGTGAACGCGAGCTCAAGTACTTTCAGACGTTGCTCCAAGAGAAGCTCGACGAGCTCCTGAAGGAAGCCGACCGCACGGTCGACGGCATGACCGACGCCAAGGCCGAGAATTTTCCCGACCCGACCGACCGCGCCTCGCTCGAGTCCAACCGCAACTTCACGCTCCGCATCCGCGACCGCGAGCGGAAGCTGATCGTCAAGATCAAGGAAGCCCTCACCCGCATCGACGACGGCAGCTACGGGAAGTGCGAGGAGTGCGACGAAAAGATCGGCCGCGAACGCCTCGAAGCCCGCCCCGTCACGACGCTCTGCATCGACTGCAAGTCGCTCCAAGAAGTAAACGAACGCAAACAACGGGGCCTCTGAGCAGGTTGCTGAAAAAGGGCCATCTGCGTCGTTGCTCGGTCGACTCGCTTGTGCGGCATAGCTCCGCTATGCC
>JANNPN010000133.1:0-6473 GCA_031400185.1 Polyangiaceae bacterium | reverse complement strand
ACCGGCTTCAGGCAGAACGCGTCGGCGCCGAGCGCCAGCGCTTTCCGCTCGTCCTCGACCGTCGTGATCACGAGCACGGGCACGTCGCGGAGATCGTCGCGACGCTTCATCTCGATGAGGAAGCCCCAGCCGTCCTCGCCGCGGAGCGAGATGTCGAGCACGACCGCGCGTGGACGAACGGCGGCCAGCGCGTCCCGCGCCTCCCGTACCGTGTAGGCGGGCAACACCTGGAAACCGCTGCCGGCGAGGTATTTCTCGTAGATGAGGATCGTCTCGGCGCTGTCCTCGACGACGAGCACCGGCGTCCGCATCGGCTCGAGCTGCCACGTCGACGCGCCGTTCGTCGCCGGGATCGCGTACACCACCGGGATCGTCGTGCTGAACGTCGAGCCCGCCCCCGCGCGGCTCTCGACCGCGACCCCGCCCCCGAGCAGCTCCGCGAGGCGGCGGCAGAGGGGGAGGCCGAGGCCCGTGCCTTTCACCCGGCGCTGGATCGGGTTCTCGACCTGCGTGAACTCCTGGAAAATGCGCTCGAGGTCGGCCTCGGCGATGCCAATGCCGGTGTCCGTGACGCGGAACGTGACGCTTCTTCCGTCGGGGCTCGCCACCGCCGAGACGCGCACCTCGCCGTGGGAGGTGAACTTGAGCGCGTTCGAGATGAAGTTGCGGAGGATCTGCGACACCTTGGCTTCGTCGGAATAGAGGTTCGGCACGCCGTCAGGCGCCTCGAAGACCAGGCTTACCGCCTCCCCGACGAGCAGCGGCCGCAACATGCCGCGGAGCGCGCCGAAGAGGTCGGCGACCGCGAACTCGCCGGGCCGCACGACCGTCTTCCCCGCCTCGATCTTGGCGAGGTCGAGGAGGTCGTTCACGAGCTCCGACAGCGCGTCCGCCGACTGCCGGATGAAGAGCACCTGGCGCTCCTGCTCTGCGTTGAGCTCGCCGTCGGCGCGCTCGAGAAGAAGCCGCGCGAGGGCCTGAATCGAGTTCACCGGCGTCCGAAACTCGTGGCTCATGTTGGAGATGAAGCGCGTCTTGATCTCGTCGGCGCGCCGCAGGTGCTCGGCCTTGTCGTTGAGCTCGGCATAGAGCGCGACGACGCCGCGGTTCGTGTCCTCGAGCTCCCGATTGATCGCGGCGATCTCGCCCTGGCGGCGCGTCAGCTCCTCGAGCGCGCGCAGGAGCTCCTGGTTCTGCTGTTGCACCTCCTCGGCGGCAGTGCGCGGGGCCTGGCGCATGAGCCTGTCGCTCAGCCTCGCGACCGCGTCGGCGCCGAGCAGCGGCGTCGTGCGCGGCACCAGCTTCTGCATCGCGACGACGGTGCCGGCGGCCCGCGACTCGATCGTAAATCGGTCCATCAGCCGGCGCGCCCCGACGATGCCGACGCCCATGCCGGTCTGTGATCGATAGCGGCCCTCGAGCACGGCCGGCAGATCCGTGACCCCGGGACCCTCATCCCTGATCTCGATGCTGAGGACCTGCGGTTGGGTGACGCCTTCGAGCCGGAAGTCGACGTTGCCGCCGCTCGCGTAGCGGAACGCGTTCCGCGCGATCTCGGAGACGGCGGTCGCGATGCGCGTCTGATCCTGCGCGTCGAACCCCAGCGCCTCGGCGACCTGACGCGCCCGCTGGCGGGCGAAGACGACGTCCTCGTCGTAGCGCAGGCGGATCGACAGGAGCGGCGCGCTCACGACCTCCCCCGTAGCACGACGACGGTCGTGTCGTCCCGGTGCCGGCGAAAATCGCGATAGAGGACGGTTGCAACGAGCGAAGACGCTCGCGCCGCCAACCCGGAATAGGCCGCGAGCGTCCAGTTCGACACGAGCCCGTCGGAGTTCAGCACGAGCATCGCGTCGGGCGTCCACGGGTACTGGAACTCGGCAATCCGCCGCGCATCGTGTCCGAGGGTTCCATGATGGGACACGAGACTCCGTGTCGTCTCGCCGACGAGGATCGTGGCCGCGATGTTTCCGACCCCGCAGAAGCGGACGACGCCGCGGCGCGCATCCACCTCGGCGAGCGCCGCCGCGGCTCCCCGCGTCGGACGCAGGCCGTCGTGCAGCCGCTGCATCAGGTCCACCGGCGCGAGCGCATGATGCGCGGCGAAGATCTCCTCGGCTCGCTCCGCCGCTTCCGCGGCGAGCGGACCGTGTCCGAGGCCGTCGACCACGAGCACGAGGGCGCGACCGTCGCCCTGCTCGACCGCGGCGCCGTCGCCGCACACGTGCTCGCCGGGGTACGGCACCGAAACGGCGCCGACCTCGAAACTCGCCGGCGCCTGCGACCCGGCGACGGCGACCGACGCGAGCACGACCGTCCCGGCGGTCGTGGAGTAGAGGTCGAACCGGTTCGCGACGCGTCCAATCGCGCCGAGACCCGTCCCGGACGTGCCGGCGCTCGACATCCCGTCCCGGAGCGCCTGACCGATGCTCGCGATGCCGGGTCCCCGATCGAGCGCGAGCAGATCGATCGACGCCGTGGGCGGGCGGCTCGCGATCCGCAGCAGCATCTCGCCGTCGCGGGCGTGCTTCACGAGGTTCGTCGCCATCTCCGTCGCGACGAGCGCGAGCCGTGCGCGGTCGTGCTCGGCGAAACCGAGCTCGATCGCGAGATCGGTCGCGGCGCGGCGCACGCTGCCGACCTGGCTCGCTTCCTGCACCGCGATGGGCGGGAGCCGCGTCATCGCCACCGCGCGATCGTGATGCGGGTCCCCTCACCGACCCGCGAGTCAATGTGGAACTCGTTCGACAGCCGCTTGGCACCCCCAAGGCCGAGGCCAAGCCCGGAGCCGCTCGTGTAGCCGTCCCGGAGCGCCCGCTCGATATCGGGAATCCCGGGCCCCTGGTCCTCGAACGTCAGGCGCACGCCCCGGCGCGCGCCGTCGTTCAGCTGCTCGATCGTCATCGTGCCACCACCCCCGTAGTCGAGGAGGTTCCGCGCGAGCTCGCTTGCCGCGGTCACGATCTTCGTCTGGTCGACGAGCCCGAGCCCCGCCGCGATGGACCACTCGCGGACCAATCGGCGGACGCTGACGACGTCCTCGCTCGTGCGTACGGCGCGGGTGTCAGTGCGGACGTCGCCCATGCGCCCCATCGCGCTCGTCGACGTTGCTGATCAGCGCCATGCCTTTCTCGACGTCGAGCGCGGTCTGGACGCCCGGCAAGGACAACCCGAGCTCGACGAGCGTGATCGCGACCGCAGGCCGCATGCCGACGACGACGGTCCGCGCATCGAGCACCCGCGCCATCGCGGCGATGTTCGCGAGCATGCGTCCGATGAACGAGTCGACGACCTCGAGCGCCGAGATGTCGATGAGGACGCCGCGCGCCCGCGTCGTCGCGATCTTGCCCGTCAAGTCGTCCTGCAGCGTCATCGCCAGGCGGTCGTGCATGTCGACCTGGATGGTC
Organism: Polyangiaceae bacterium; assembly: GCA_031400185.1. Taxonomy (GTDB): domain Bacteria; phylum Desulfobacterota; class Binatia; order UTPRO1; family UTPRO1; genus UTPRO1. The sequence continues at coordinate 3,066 of JANNPN010000133.1, read as the reverse complement.
ACCAGGAGACAATCGCCCATCTTGAGGATCGGAATACGCTCCATGCGAACGCTCAGGCTCCGCCGGCGGGGCCGATCGTCAGCCGCGCGCGCTTGAGCGCAATCGCGAACGCGTCGGCGAGCGTCGCCTTGGTGATGACGTCCGCGAGGTCGACGCCGAGGTGCACGATCGTCTGCGCGATCTGCGGGCGGATACCGCTGATGATGCACTCGGCGCCCATCAGCCGCGCCGCCGCGACGGTCTTGAGCAGATGCTGCGCCACCAGCGTGTCGACGGTCGGCACGCCCGTGATGTCGATGATCGCGATGCCCGCGCCCGTCTCGACGATCTTCTCGAGCAGGCTTTCCATGACCACCTGGGTGCGGGCACTGTCGAGCGTGCCGATGAGCGGCAGCGCCAGGATGCCCTCCCAGAGCTCGACGACCGGCGTGGAGAGCTCGAGCATCTCCTGCTGCTGGCGCGCGATCACGCCCTCGCGGCCGCGCTGGTAGCACTCGGTCGTGAAGAGACCGAGCTTGTCGAGCAGGACCGACCCCACCCACATCTCGGCGGCGAACGCCGCCGGGCTCGACGCGAGCTCTTGTCGCAGGCGGTCGAAGAGCGGCTGCTTCAAGGAAAACACGAACATTGCGGTTTCCGACGGGGTGAAGCCTTGGCGCGCACGGTTGAGCGAGATCTCGTTCAGGAACTCGCGGACCTCCGCCCATCCCGGTCCCTGCACCTCCGGCGACGCGCCCGTCTTGCGGAGCGCATCTGCGAACAGCGCGAGAAAGCTTCGCGATTGCTCGCGCAACGCATCATCCTTCAAGAGGTCACGGCGGAGCGTCACGGCTGCAAGCTGCTGCGCCAGCCATTCGGCGAGCAGCTCGCCGTCGTGTTTCGAGACGATCTCGATAATCACGGTCGAAGCTGCCGTCGTCGAAGCTGCCGTCATGGTCGCGTGTCCCTTCCGACGTCGGAAATCACCGCGGCCGACGCTCGCACGTCGTCACGGCGTGCGTTTTTGTACGTGCGCATGAGGTCCTAGGCAAATCTCGGTTGCAGCCAAGCACCGGCTCGACGTAGACCCGCCCGCATGTCGACCGCAGCGACCATCCCAGCCCTGCTCGCGTCGTCCGCCCAGCGCTTCGCGGATCGCCCCGCGGTCGAGGACGGCGATCTGACGCTCACCTTCACCGGGCTCGCGGACGCCTCCGCGCGCGCAGCGCGGGCCTTCATGGCGGCCGGCCTCCGTCCGGGAGACCGGGTCGGGATGTGGGCTCCGAACATCCACGAGTGGGTCGTGGCCGCACTCGGCCTCCAGTCGGTCGGCGCCGTACTGGTCCCACTCAACACGCGCATGAAGGGACGCGAGGTCGGCTACATCCTCGCGAAGAGCGGCGCGCGTCTCCTCTGCACCGTCGACGAGTTCCTCGGGAACCGGTACGTCGACCTGCTGCGGAGCGGCTGCGGTGACGCGACCGCGGAGCGCCCGGTCGCCGAGCTTCCCACGCTCGAACGCATCGTCCTGCTGCGCGGATCGGCGCCGGCGTGCGAGCGCTGGGAGGATTTCCTCACCGCCGGCGAGGCAGTGAGCCCGGGCGCCGCGGAGGAGCGGGCGGCAGCGGTTGGCGGGGACGACCTCGCCGACATCCTGTTCACGTCGGGCACGACCGGGAAGCCGAAGGGCGTCATGTGCACCCACGCGCAGAACCTCCGCTGCTTCGAGGTGTGGAGCGAGGTCGTCGGTCTCCGCGCGGACGACCGCTATCTGATCGTGAATCCCTACTTCCACAGCTTCGGGTACAAGGCCGGGTGGCTCGCGTGCCTGATCCGCGGTGCGCTGAATCTTCCGCAGCCGGTCTTCGACGTGCCCGAGGTGCTCGCCCGCATCGCTCGCGACCGGGTGAGCGTGCTGCCCGGCCCGCCGACGCTCTATCAGATGATCCTCGCGCAGCCGGACCGCGAGCGCTTCGACCTCTCGAGTCTCCGCCTCGCCGTCACCGGCGCAGCGGTGATCCCGGTCGAGCTGATCCACCGCATGCGCCGCGAGCTCGCGTTCGAGACGATCATCACCGCCTACGGCCTGACCGAGTCGACCGGCGTCGTCAGCATGTGCCGTCCGGAGGACGACCCCGAGACGATCGCGACGACGTCGGGGCGCGCGATCCCGGACGTCGAGGTCCGCTGCGTCGACACGGCGGGGCGCGAAGTCGCACGCGGCGCGGCGGGCGAGATCGTGGTGCGCGGCTACAACGTCATGCGAGGGTATCTCGACGACCCGGCCGCCACCGCCGAGGCGATCGACGCCGATGGGTGGCTCCACACCGGCGACGTGGGCGTGATGGACGCGCGCGGATACCTCCGCATCACGGACCGGTTGAAGGACATGTTCATCACCGGCGGCTTCAATTGCTACCCGGCGGAGATCGAGAGCACGCTGCTCGGGTGTCCGCTCGTCGCGCAGGTGGCGGTCATCGGCATCCCCGACGAGCGTCTCGGCGAGGTCGCGATGGCGTTCGTCATCGCCAAGGCCGGGACCGGAGCGACCGCCGACGCGATCATCGCGTGGTGTCGCGACAACATGGCCAACTACAAGGTGCCGCGCCGGGTCGCGATCGTCGACGCGCTCCCGACGAACGCGACCGGCAAGGTCACGAAGTTCGTCTTGCGGGAGCAGGCCGCAGCGCCGCGCTGAGCGCTCCCGCCAATCCCCCCCGTAGCTCACGCAACTTCCGGCGCGTATCGTGGGTTGAGAGCCCGCTTCACCGCGGAAGGAGACGCACATGGCGCGAATCGCACTCACGGTCGTCCTCACGGCGGCTTTACTCATGGCGGGGGCGCCCTCATGGGCGCAGCGCGGGCCAAGCGGCGCCCGCGGTGGGGGCGGCGGCGGTGGCATTCACGGCGGCGGCGGAGGCGGGGGCCGTCGCCCCGGGATTGGCATCGAGCGAATTGAGCCCGCCGACGGTGATGAAGAAGTCGCCGTTGGCGCTGCCGGGCTTGCCCCGCGCCATCGAGATCGTCCCGGCGGCGTGGGTCAGCCCGGTCTTGGTCGTCGGCTCGTGCGCGACCGGCGGCAGCACG
>JANNPN010000132.1:0-15564 GCA_031400185.1 Polyangiaceae bacterium | reverse complement strand
ACCCATGCGAGAACGGAACAGCAAGGGACATTCCACCAAGCAGCGACCGAGATCATCGCTGCGATGCGCTATCGACCAAACAGCGGCGTTGCAGCGGCGCTACGTTCGTCGCGCACGCGCAACGCCGGGCGCAAAAAAGGGCGCCACGCGGCGGTCTGCGCGCGGCGCCCTCGATGCCGGGTCCTCCGTGACGATCAGCTCGCGGCCGCCTTCTTCCGCGGAGTCTTCGCAGCCGCCTCGCCCTTACCGCCCTTCGCTGCCGCCTTGCCGCCGCGCGGGGCGCCGCGCCGCTTCTTCTTGTCGCCCTCGGCCGCAGCCGCAATGTCCGCGGCCCGCGTCACGAGCTCGATCACCGAGACCGGCGCCGCGTCGCCGTGACGGATGCCGATCTTGATGATGCGGGTGTAACCGCCGTTCCGCTCCTTGAACCGCGGGGCAATGTCGTCGAAGAGCTTCTTCACGACCGCCCGGCTCTGCACGAACGTGAGGGCGCGTCGCCGGGCCGCGAGCGTCCCCGTCTTGCCGAGCGTGATCATCCGCTCGGTGAGACGACGGGTCTCCTTGGCCTTGGCGTCGGTGGTCTTGATCCGCTCGCGCTGGAGCAGAGCCGTCACCAAGTTGCGAAACAGGGCTCGGCGATGTGACGCCGACCTGTTCAGTTTCCGTCCAGCGGACAGGTGACGCATCAGGCGCTCTCCTTCTCCTTCTGCAGGCGCCGACGCTCGAGCTCCTCGCGGTTCGGGAAGCCTTCGAGACGCATGCCGAACCCGAGACCCATCTCGTGCAGGATCTCACGGATCTCGTTCAGGCTCTTACGCCCGAAGTTCTTGGTCTTCAGCATCTCCTGCTCCGAGCGCTGCACGAGCTCGCCGATGAACTTGATGTCGGCGTTTTGCAGACAGTTGGCGGAGCGCACCGAGAGCTCCAGCTCGTCGACGGGGCGGAAGAGGTTCTCGTTGATCTTGCCCTCGATCGTCTCCTCGAGCGGCTCGGCGATTTCGGCCTCCTCCTCGAAGTTGATGAAGATCGCGAGCTGGTCCTGGAGGATGCGGGCCGCGTACGCCAGCGAGTCCTCGGGCTTCACACTGCCGTCGGTCCAAATCTCCATGACGAGTCGGTCGTAGTCGGTGCGCTGACCGACGCGGGCGTTCGTCACGTTGAAGTTGACCTTCAGCACCGGCGAGAAGATCGCGTCGAGCGGAATCGTTCCGACGGGATCGCCCTCCTCCTTGTTGTGCTCGGCGGCGACGTAGCCGCGCCCGCGCTTCACCACCATCTCCATCTCGAGGTTCGCGTCCTTCGAGAGGGTGGCAATGTGCTGCTCGGGGTTCAGGATCTCGACGCGAGGACCCGTCACGATGTCCGCCGCGGTGACGTTCCGCTCGCCCTTCACCGACAGACGGACCGTGTCGAGGGGCAAGTCCAGCAGCTTGACCCGCACCTCTTTCAGGTTGAGGACGATATCGGTCACGTCCTCGGTGACGCCCGGAAGCGTCGAGAACTCGTGCAGTATCCCGCGGATCCGGACCGCCGTGATAGCCGCGCCGTAGAGCGACGACAGCAGGATGCGTCGCAGCGAGTTGCCGATGGTGGTGCCGTAGCCGCGCTCGAACGGTTCCCCGATGAACTTCCCGTACGTCGGGGTCAGGGACTTGTCGTCCGCTTCGAGCCGCTTCGGCTTGATCATGTCACGCCAATTTCTGTGCATAGGACCTCCGCGCGCCTTACTTCGAGTAGAGCTCGACGACCAACTTTTCGTTGATCGGCATGGTCAGGTCGCTCCGGGCAGGCAACGCGCGGATGCGCCCAGTGAAATTGGGCCGATCGACCTCGAGCCATTCCGGAACGCCACGACGTTGCGACAGCTCGAGCGCTTCCTGGATGCGTACGACCTTGTGGCTGCGCTCGCGCACCGTGACGACGTCGCCGACCTTGAGGAGCGCCGACGGGATGTCGATCTTCCGGTCGTTCACGAGAAAGTGGCCGTGCCGCACCAGTTGCCGCGCCTCGGCTCGCGAGTTGGCGAAGCCGAGCCGGTAGATCATGTTGTCCAAACGCCGCTCGAGCAGGATCATCAGGCTTTCACCCGTAATACCCTTGGAGCGGTCGGCTTTGTCGAACAGGCGACGGAATTGGCTTTCGAGCAACCGGTACATGCGCTTCAGCTTCTGCTTCTCGCGAAGCTGGGTGCTGTATTCGGAGAACTTGACACGCCCCTGACCGTGCTGGCCGGGCGGGTAGTTGCGGCGCTCGATGGCGCACTTATCGGTGTAACACCGCTCTCCCTTGAGGAAGAGCTTCAATCCTTCGCGCCGGCAGAGCCGGCATACTGATGCTCGGTAACGAGCCACGCTGCTGAACCTCCTGGACCGGTTCGACCGGCCCGCTTACCGCCCGCGCATGCGAGCGGCGCTGCTTCGTGCTGTGCTCTTCAGACTCTTCGTCGCTTCGGCGGCCGGCACCCGTTATGTGGGATCGGCGTCACATCCTTGATCAGGCTGATCGTGAATCCCGCTGCCTGCAGCGACCGCAGCGCCGACTCGCGCCCCGAGCCTGGACCCTTCACGAACACCTGCACACTTCGCATACCCGCGTCGATCGCGCGCTTCGCCGCAGCCTCGGCCGCGAGCTGCGCCGCGAACGGCGTACCTTTGCGCGAGCCCTTGAAACCGACGTTTCCGGCGCTCGCCCACGAGACCACGTTACCAGTCGGATCGGTGATCGTGACGATCGTGTTGTTAAAGGTCGAGTGGATGTGCGCCACGCCCTCCGGGACGGTGCGCTTCGCCTTCTTCCGCCGAACGGTCGCACGATCGGCGGCGGCCGGCTTGGTCGGTGCTTCTGGTCTCGCCATGCTCTCCGATCCTCTCTAGCCTTTGGACGGCGCCGACTTCTTGCCGGCGATCGTCCTGCGCGGCCCTTTGCGGGTGCGGGCGTTGGTGTGGGTGCGCTGCCCGCGCACGGGCAGATTCTTGCGGTGACGCAGGCCCCGATACGCGCCGAGATCGACGTAACGCTTGATGTTGAGCGCGACTTCGCGGCGGAGGTCACCCTCGACCTTGATGCCGTCGATCAGCCGGCGCAGCTTGATGAGATCGTCCTCGAGGAGCTCGTCGGTCTTCACATTCAGACCGACGTTCGCCTCGTTCAGGATCTTCCGAGAGGTACTGCGGCCGATGCCGAAGATGTACGTGAGCGCCACTTCCATGCGCTTCGCCTTGGGGAGATCGACGCCTGCGATACGTGCCATGATGATTCTTCCTCAGCCCTGACGCTGCTTGTGGCGGGGATTGGAGCAGAGCACTCGCACCACGCCTGCACGCCGGATGACCTTGCACTTCTTGCAAATCTGTTTGACCGATGCGCGCACCTTCATTTCGAAACTCCGTCGTTCACTTGGTCCGGGTGATGATCTGGCCGCGATTCAGATCGAACGGCGACAGCTCGACCATCACTTTGTCGCCCGGAATGAGCTTGATGTAATGCATGCGCAGCGCGCCTGAGGCATGCGCCAGCACCTTGTGGCCATTGTCGAGAGCGACCCGGAAGGTCGCGTTCGGCAGCGACTCCTGCACCGTTCCGTTGGCGGAAATGACTTCGATTTTTGCCATCGGCATGCTCATAGCTGACTCAGCACGTACGGTCCGCCTTCGGTGATGGCTACGGAATGCTCGAAGTGGGCCGAGAGGCTGCCGTCGGCGGTGACCGCCGTCCAGCCGTCCTCCTTCACGTGCACCTCGGGACCACCGAGATTCAGCATCGGCTCGATTGCGAGCACCATGCCCTCGCGTAAACGGATACCGCGGTCGGCCTGGCCGAAGTTCGGCACCTGAGGATCTTCGTGCAAGCGCCGGCCGATGCCGTGGCCGACGAAATCGCGGACGATCGCGAACTTCCCACGCTCGGCGCGCGCCTGGATCGCCGCTGAGACGTCACCGATCCGCCGCCCCGGACGCGCCTCGTCGATGCCGGCCTCGAGCGCTTCCTTCGTCGCACGCATGAGCTCCGTTGCTGCGGCGGTCACCTTGCCGACCGGGACCGTGACCGCAGAGTCGCCGTAGAAACCCTTGTAGCGAACGCCGAAATCGAGACCGACGATGTCGCCCTCACGGAGCACCCGCTGCGTCGACGGGATGCCGTGCACGATCTCGTCGTTGATCGAGACGCAGAGCGACGCCGGGAAGATGCGGTTGGCAACTTCGTACCCTTTGAAGGCCGGCACGGCCCCCTTCTTGCGCGTGAGATCTTCGGCCACGCGATCGAGGTCGTCGGTGGTGATCCCCGGGCGAACCATGGCGCGCAGCTCCGCGAGCACTTCGGCGACGATCATGCTGGCCGCACGCATGATCTCGATCTCGTCGGGCGCCTTCAGCTGGATCATGATTTGGAAATCCCCAGCGCCGAGACGATGCGTGACAGCACGTCGTCGCGACCCCCGATGCCGTCGACTTCGACGAGCTGACCGTTGTTGCGATAGTACGCGAGCAAGGGCGACGTCTGCGATTCGTACACCTCGAGGCGCGAGGTGATGATGTCCTCGTGGTCGTCGTCCCGCTGGTAGAGCCCGCCGTTGCACTTGTTGCAGAGACCCTCGTTGGTCGGCGGGTCGAAGATGATGTGGTACATCGCGCCGCATTCTCGACAGGTCCGGCGGCCGGAGAGGCGCTTCAGGAGCTCGTCGTTCGGTACCGCGAGACTCACCGCGTGCTCCAGCGAGCCGCCGATCGAGCCGAACGTCCCGTGGAGCGCATCCGCCTGGGCGACGGTCCGCGGGAAGCCGTCGAGGATGAATCCGCGCACGCAATCGGGACGCTTCAGGCGCTCCTCGATCACCCCGATCATCAGCGTATCGGGAATGAGCTCACCTTTGTCCATGTGCCGTTTGGCTTGCGTACCCAACGTCGTCTTTCGCTTGATCTCGTCTCGCAGCATCTCGCCCGTCGAAATGACGGGAACGTTCAAATATTCACCCAGCCGGCGCGACTGTGTGCCTTTCCCTGCGCCGGGCGGGCCCATGATGATCAAATTCACTTATGGCTCCAGGGGCTCCGCGGATTCCACGGGCTCCATGGGAGACGCTCAGCCGCGGCGGCCACGGAGCCGGCCACGCTTCATGAATCCTTCGTAGTTCCGCGTCAGCAGATGGGTCTCCATCTGCGCCATCGTATCCAGCGCCACACCGACGACGATCAACAGCGAGGTGCCGCCAAAGAAGAACGTCACGTTGAACCGCGAGATGAGGATCGTCGGCAGGATGCAGACGGCGGCGATGTACAGCGCGCCCCCGAGCGTGATCCGCGTCAGGATGCGGTCGATGTACTCGGCCGTCTTCACACCCGGCCGGATGCCGGGGATGTAGCCGCCGAACTTCTTCATGTTGTCGGCCACGTCCACCGGATTGAAAGAGACGGCCGTGTAGAAATAGCAGAAGAAGATGATCAGCCCGACGTAGAGGAGATTGTAAACGAGCGACACGGGCGACAGCATCTCTGCGGCACGCAGTGCGAGCGGGCTATCCGGAAAGAAGCTCGCGATGGTCCCAGGGAAGATGAGGATCGACGAGGCGAAGATCGGCGGGATCACCCCCGAGGTGTTGATCTTCAGCGGCAGGTGCGAGCTCTGCCCTCCGTACATCTTCCGCCCGACCACGCGTTTCGCGTACTGCACCGGAATCCGCCGCTGGCCGCGCTCCATGAAGATGATCGCGGCGACCACAACCACCATGAAGACCAGGAGGCCAATGACCGTGAAGAGGCTGATCTCGCCCTCGTTCATGAACTGGATCGTGGTCGCGGCCGCGCTGTAGAGGCCGGCGACGATGCCCGCGAAGATGATCAACGAGATGCCGTTCCCGATGCCCCGCTCGGTGATCTGCTCGCCGAGCCACATGAGGAACGCCGTCCCAGAGCTCAGCGTGATCATCGTCATCAGGCGGAAGCTCCACCCTGGATTGAGCACGACCGAGGCACCCGTCGGCGATTGGATCTGCTCGAGCCCCATGCTGATGAAGAGACTCTGCACGATCGACAGGATAATCGTGCCATAGCGGGTGTACTGCGTGATCTTCCGGCGGCCCGCCTCGCCCTCCTTGGATAGGCGCTCGAGATACGGCACGACGACCGTCAGGAGCTGCAGGATGATCGACGAGCTGATGTACGGCATGATCCCGAGCGCGAAAATCGAAAAACGCTCGAGCGCCCCGCCCGAAAAGAGGTTCACCAAGCCGAAAAAATTGTTGGCCGCGTCCTGGAAAAACTGCTGGAGCGCCGCGCTGTCGATGCCGGGGGTCGGGATCGCGACCCCGACGCGACAAACCGCGAGCATACCGAACGTGAACAGCAGCCGACGCCGCAGCTCGGGCACGCGCGACGCATTTTGGAACCCCTCGAGCACGCTCAGCCTTCCTGCGCCGCCGCAGCGTCTGCGGCGGTCTCGACCGTGCCGCCCGCAGCGACGACCGCGGCCTTCGCCGCTTCACTGGCCTTGTCGATCTTGAGCGTGAGCTTCCGGGTCACCGTACCGTTCGCGAGGAGCTTCACCGGACGGCCCGTGCGGACGAGCCCCGCGTTCGCGAGCGCCTGCGCATCGATGATGCTGCCGTCCGCGAAACGATCGAGCTGACCGAGCTTCACGATCTCGTAGGTCTTGCGATTGGGGCTGGTAAATCCGAACTTCGGGAGCCGCCGCTGGAGGGGCATCTGGCCGCCCTCGTACCCCGGCGGGGTGTTGCCGCCCGAGCGGGCGCCGCGGCCCTTGTGGCCGCGCCCGGACGTCTTACCGGTGCCGGACCCGATGCCGCGTCCGAGGCGCTTTCGCGGTCGGCGCGAGCCTGGACCGGGACGGAGGTTCGAAAGGTCGATCAATTCCATGTCACCCTCCGACCTGCACCAGATGCGACACTTTGCCAATCAGCCCACGCGTAGCGGCGGTGTCGACGACCGTGACGGACCGACCGATACCCCGAAGCCCAAGACCGCGCAGACTCTCGCGCTGGCGGCGCGTTCCACCGATCTCACTCCGCACCTGCTTCACCGTAATTTTCTTCTGCTCGGCCATCGCGTCCTCAGCGGATCTCGGCGAGCGCCTTGCCGCGCAGCTGCGCGACCCGCTCAGGCTCGCGGAGCTCGGCGAGCGCTTCGATCGTCGCCTTCACCATGTTGTGGGGGTTGTTCGAGCCGAGACACTTCGTGAGCACGTTCTGGATGCCGGCGAGCTCGACGACGGCGCGGACCCCGCCGCCCGCGATCACGCCCGTGCCGTCCGACGCGGGCCGTAGCAACACCGCGCCGGCACCGAAGATTCCGGTCACTTGGAACGGGATCGTGCCATTGGCGATCGGCACCGTCATGAGCGTCTTCTTCGCCTTCTCGATGCCCTTGCGGATCGCTTCGGGAACCTCGTTGGCCTTCCCGAGACCGTAGCCCACGTGGCCGGCGTTGTCGCCGACGACGACGAGAGCGCTGAAGCTGAACCGCCGGCCGCCCTTCACGACTTTGGCGACACGGTTGATGTGAACGACCTTCTCTTTCAGCTCGAGCCCATTGGCCTCGATGCGGCGTACCGATGCTCGCGCCATAATGCTCCCGTCAGATCTTGAGGCCCGCTTCGCGCGCGCCTTCGGCGACCGCGCGAACGCGGCCGTGGTAGAGGAAGCCGTTTCGATCGAAGACGGCCGCAGTGATGCCCTTGTCGATGCAGGACTTTCCGATCACCTCGCCGACGATCTTCGCAGCGGCGATGTCGGTCGTCTTCGTCACGCGGCCGCGCACCTCTGCGGCCATCGTCGAGGTCGTGAGTAGCGTCTCGCCGGTGTCGTCCGAGATCACCTGCGCGTAGATGTGCTTCTCGCTCCGGAAGACCGAGAGTCGCGGCCGAGCCGCCGTGCCCCGCAGTGTCTTCCGCACGCGTGCCTGACGGAGGTGTCTCGCCCGCCTGCGTTGATCGCTGAACATGGTCATGGCTCTTCCTCTAGGACGCCGCGCCGACGGCCTTGCCGGCCTTCCGGCGGATCCTCTCCTCAGCGTACTTGATGCCCTTGCCCTTGTACGGCTCAGGCGGGCGGAGCTTGCGGATCTCCGACGCCGTCTCACCGAGCACCTGCCGGTCGGCGCCCTCGAGCGTCACGACAGTCTGCTTGTCGACCTTCGCCTGCACACCCTGCGGCAACGGGAACATGATTGGGTGCGAGTACCCGAGTGCGAGCTGAAGGACGTTGCCCTTCGCTTCGGCGCGGTAGCCGACGCCATTGATCTCGAGCACGCGCCGGAAACCCTCGCTCACGCCGGTCACCATGTTGGCGAGAAGCTTGCGGGTGAGGCCATGGATGCTCCGCGCTTCGCGGGAATCCTCACGACGCGCGATGTTCATCGTGCCGTTCTCGACCTTCACCTCGATCAGCGGGCTCACGGCCGCCGACAAGGTACCCTTCGGGCCCTTTACCTTGACCGCCCCCGGATCCAGCGTGATGGTCACGCCGTTCGGGACGGTGATCGGTTGTTTACCAATGCGCGACATCGTCCGCCCTCACCACACCGCGCAGATCAGCTCGCCGCCGATGCCACGCTGCTTGGCCTCGCGGTCGACGAGCACACCGGCCGGCGTCGACAGCACGTTGATCCCGAGACCTCCGCGCACGAGCGGGATCTCCTCTTTTCCGACGTAGACGCGCAAGCTCGGACGGCTCACCCGCTCGATGCCAGTGATGACCGGACGGCGCTGCTCGTCGTACTTGAGCGCGAGACGAAGCTGCTTCGCCGTCCCCTCGCCGACCACGGTCGCGTCGCGCAGAAACCCCTCCGCAATCAGCACCCTGGCGATCGCGTCCTTGAGGGTCGACCATGGGACGTCCACGCGCTCCTTGCGGGCGCGGTTGCCGTTGCGGATGCGAGTCAAGAGATCGGCGATCGGATCGGTCATCGACATCGGGTCACCAACTCGCCTTGATGAGACCGGGGATCTGCCCCTTCCGCGCAAGGTCGCGCAGGCAGAGCCGACACATCCGGAACTTGCGGAAGAACGCCCGCGCGCGCCCGCACAACGGACAACGGTTGTATTGCCGTACGCCGAACTTCTGACGTCGCGTTGCCTTCACTCGTAGACAAGTCTTCGCCACCGTGACTCCTCAGTTGCGGAACGGGAACCCGAGCGTGCGCATCAGGAGCTTCGCGTCGCTGTCGGTTCGCGCCGTGGTACAGATCGAAATTGTGAGCCCTTTGACCTTGTCGATCTTGTCGAGGTCGATCTCCGGAAAGATGATCTGCTCGCGGATGCCGAGCGAGTAATTGCCGCGGCCGTCGAAGGACCGGTCCGAGAGGCCCTTGAAATCGCGCACGCGCGGGAGCGCCACGTTCACGAGGCGATCGAAGAACTCGTACATGCGGTCGCCGCGGAGCGTGACCATACAGCCGATGGGCATGTTCTCGCGCAGTTTGAAGTTCGCGATAGCCTTCTTGGAGCGCGTGATGACCGGCTTCTGGCCTGCGATGGTCGCCATCTCTTCGACCGCCGCGTCGAGGAGCTTGGCGTTCTGGATCGCCTCGCCGAGCCCCATGTTCAGCACGATCTTTTCGAGCCGCGGAACTTGATGCACGTTGGCGTAGCCGAGCTCCTTCTGCAGGTTCGAAAGCAGCTCTTGCGAATACCGCTCTCGCAGGCGGGCCTTCGTGGCTGGAGTGGCTTGCGTGGCTTTGGCGCTCATTTGTCGATCGTTTCTCCGCAGCGCCGGCACGTCCGGACTCCCGAGCCATCCTCGAGACGCCGGCTGCCGATCCGAGCCGGGGCATTGCAGCGGTCGCACATGATCATCACGTTCGAAAGGTCGATCGAGGCTTCCTTCTCGACCACCCCACCCTGGCCCTGCTGACCGCGAGGCTTCTGATGGCGCTTCACCATGTGCAAGCGCTCGATGACGACGCGGTTCTTCTCGCGCACGACACGCAACACCTTGCCGGTCTTGCCCTTTTCCCGACCGGTGATGACCATCACCGTGTCGTTCTTGCGGATCCGGCTCGTGGTAGCACGCGGCGTCCGCGAAGCTCCGGCACGCATCAGAGCACCTCCGGCGCGAGCGAGATGATCTTCATGAATCGCTTGGCGCGGAGTTCGCGTGCGACCGGACCGAAGATGCGCGTCCCGATCGGCTCACGCTGATTGTCGATCAAGACGGCCGAGTTGTTGTCGAAGCGGATGTACGAGCCGTCGGCGCGTCCGACTTCCTTGGCCGTACGGACGATGACGGCCTTCATGACGTCACCCTTCTTCACCTTTGCGTTGGGATTCGCCTCCTTCACCGACACGACGATGATGTCGCCGAGCGAGGCGTAGCGACTCTTGGAGCCACCCAGCACCTTGATACAGAGTACCTTGCGAGCGCCGGAGTTGTCGGCGACGTCCAATATGCTTTCCGCCTGCACCATCGCTCGCTCCTACAGCTTGACCGCGCGCTCGACGATCTTGGAGACCCGCCACCGTTTGTGTCGGCTGAGCGGTCGGCATTCCGTAATGACCACCGTGTCGCCGACTTCACACTCGTTCTTCTCGTCGTGCGCCTGATACCGCGTGCGCCGCGTCAGAAACTTGCGGTACTTGGGGTGCTGCACCCGACGCTGCACCGCGACCACCGCGGTGTTCGCCATCGCGTTGCTGACGACTGTTCCCGTTCGAGTCTTCCGCTGAGCGTGCATACTCATCCCTTCAGACGTTCGCGCTGGATGGTCTTGAGACGCGCGATGTCCCGACGGACCAGACGCATCTTCATGGGGTTCTCGAGCTGACTCGTGGCGCGCTTGAGCTGGAGGCCGAACAACTCCTCCTCGAGCTCGCGCAGACGCGTGCCGAGCTCGACGTCGGACAGGTCACGGGCTTGGCTACCTTGCACCGTGCGCTCCTCCCCGCTCGCGTACCTGGGTTGGGATCGAGAGCTTGTGGGCCGCGAGTCGTAGCGCCTCGCGCCCGACCTCGGGCGCGACGCCCTCCATCTCGAACAGCATGCGCCCGGGCTTGATCACGGCGACCCACGCTTCCGGGTTGCCTTTGCCCTTCCCCATGCGGGTCTCTGCGGGCTTCTTGCTGACCGGCTTGTCCGGGAAAATCCGCACCCAGACGCGTCCGCCGCGCTTGATGTGACGCGTGAGCGCGACGCGCGCGGCCTCGATCTCGCGCGCGGTCAGCCATCCACGGTCGACCGCCTGCAGGCCGAAATCCCCGAAGGCGAGGCTGGACCCGCGCCAAGCGGTGCCTGGGCGACGCCCCTTCATCATCTTCCGATGTTTGACTTTTTTCGGTGCGAGCATGGGTTCTCGATCTTACGAAGCGCCGACGGCCTGGCGCTGCTCTTCTTCTTGTCGCGTGATGACCTCGCCGCGGAAGATCCATACCTTCACGCCGATCACGCCGTACGTCGTGTACGCCTGCGCGAGCCCGTAACCGATCTCGGCACGGAGCGTATGCAGCGGCACGCGACCCTCACGGTACCACTCTCGACGCGCGATCTCGGCGCCGCCGAGCCGCCCCGACGATTGGATGCGGATGCCCAGCGCACCCATGCGCATCGCGCGCGCGACGGCTTCCTTCATCGCGCGGCGAAACGCGACGCGGCGCTCGAGCTGGAGCGCGACGTTCTCCGCAACGAGCTGCGCGTCGATGTCGGGCCGACGCACCTCGTGGATGTTGATGAAGCAGTCCCGCGACGTCAGCTTGTTGAGCTCGCTTTTCAGCTTTTCGATCTCGGCGCCCTTCTTGCCAATGACGATGCCCGGCCGCGCAGTGTGGACGTTGACCTTGGCCTTGTTGGCGGCGCGCTCGATCTCCACCTTGGCGATGCCTGCGTGGTAGAGGCGGCGCTTGATGAACTGACGGATGCGGATGTCCTCGTGGAGTAGGGTCGAGTACTCGCGGCCCGAGTACCACTTGGAATCCCACCCCTCGATGACACCGAGCCGGAACCCTCTCGGATGAACTTTCTGCCCCATGGGTTCTCGCTCCTACGCCTTCTTGCGCTCGTCGACGACGATCGTCACGTGACTCGAGCGCTTGATGACGCGCGTCGCGCGGCCGTGCGCTCGTGGAAGGAATCGCTTCTGCGTTTGCGCCCCGTCGACCCACGCGGCTTTCACGTAGAGCGTGTCGACGTCGACGTTGTGGCTGGACTCGGCGTTGGCGATCGCGGACTTCAAGGTCTTCGCGACGACCTTCGACGCCCGGCGCGGGTTGAACTCGAGCACGCCGATTGCCTCCTCGACGCTCTTGCCGCGGATGAGGTCGACGACGAGGCGTGCCTTCTGTGGACCGATGCGCACGTGGCGCGTACTGGCTCGGGATTCCATGACGTCCTCTGCGTGCTACTTCGCCGGCGGTTTCGCGCCGGGTTTCACATCCGCCTTGCGGGCGCCGGAGTGCTGGTGGAACGTGCGCGTCGGTGAAAACTCGCCGAGCTTGTGCCCGACCATGTTCTCGCTCACGAACACCGGGATGAACTTGCGGCCGTTGTGCACCGCGAAGGTGTGACCGACCATGTCCGGGATGACCGTCGAGCGGCGCGACCAGGTCTTGGTGACCTTGCGCTCGCCCGTGGCGTTCATGCTTTCCACCTTCTTGAGAAGGTGCTGGTCGATGAACGGACCCTTTTTTATCGAACGTGCCACGTCGCTCTAGCCCCCGCGCCTACTTCTTGCGGCGCATGACGATGAACCGGTTGGTCCGTTTGTTGTGCCGCGTCTTGTAGCCGCGCGAGGGCTGCCCCCAGGGCGTCTGCGGGTGATTGCCCTTCGAGCGACCTTCGCCGCCGCCGTGCGGGTGATCGACCGGGTTCATCGCGATGCCACGGACGCTTGAACGGCGCCCCTTCCAGCGCGTGCGGCCCGCCTTGCCGACCGAAATATTCTCGTGCTCGAGGTTGCCGACCTGCCCGATCGTCGCGCGGCACTCGATGCGCACGAGCCGCTGCTCACCGGAGGGGAGCTTCAGGAGCGCATGCTCGCCTTCCTTCGCCATGAGCTGCGCAGCGCCGCCGGCGCTCCGGACCATCTGCGCACCCTTGCCGACCCGGAGCTCGATGTTGTGCACCATGGTACCGAGCGGGATGTTCTTGAGCGGCAAGCAGTTACCGGGCCGAATGTCTGCGTCGACGCCCGCCATCACCTTGTCGCCGACCCGGAGACCGACGGGCGCCAAGATGTAGCTCTTTTCGCCGTCCACGTAGTGGAGCAGGGCGAGGCGCGCGGAACGGTTCGGATCGTACTCGACGGAGGCGACGCGCGCCGGCACGTTGTCCTTGGTGCGGCGGAAGTCGATGACGCGGTAGCGGCGCTTGTGACCACCGCCACGATGACGAGTGGTGATGCGGCCGTTGTTGTTGCGACCGCCGGACTTGCGCAGCGGTGCGAGGAGGCTCGGCTCGGGAGTGTCGCGCGTGATCTCGGCGAAATCGAACCCGGTCCGGAAGCGCTTCCCCGGAGATGTCGGTTTGTAGAGGATCGTCGGCATGGCTCGTCTACACCTGCTCGAAGAAGTCGATGCGCTGGCCCTCACCGAGGGTCACGTATGCCTTCTTCCAATCGGAGCGGCTCCCCATGGAGCGACCCACGCGTCGCGTCTTGCCGAGCATGTTGGCCGTCCGCACCTTGATCACCTTGACCTTGAACAGCTTCTCCACCGCGCGCTTGATCTCGATCTTGTTGGCATCGGGCCGCACCTGGAACACGACCTGATTGCCGATCTCGTTGACGTAGGTGCCCTTCTCGGTGATGAGCGGCGCCTCGACCACTCGGTATTCGCGCCTCATGCCGCCACCCGCTCCCTGATGCGCTCGAGCGCCGCCCGTGTCAGCACCAGGTGGTGGTACCGCAGGAGGTCATAGACGTTCAGGCCGGCCGCCCGCAGCACTTTCGCGTTCGGCACGTTTCGGCCGGCGAGCTCGACCCGCGGGTCGGCGTCGTCGATCACGACGAGCACGCTGTCGTCGATGCCGAGCGACGCGAGCATCGAGATGAAATGCTTGGTCTTGGTCTCGGCAAACTCGATACGGTCGACGATCGTCAAGCGCTCCTCGCGGAGCTTCTGGGCGAGCACTGACCTGAGCGCCGTCCGGCGTGCCTGCTTCGGCATGCCGTATGAGTAATCACGCGGATGCGGCCCAAAAATGATCGCACCACCGGGCCAGAGCGGCGACCGCGTGCTGCCAGCCCGGGCCCGACCCGTCCCCTTCTGCTTCCACGGCTTCTTGCCGCCGCCTCTCACCTCGCCACGCTCTTTGGTCGAATGGGTGCCCGCACGCCGACCGGCCATCTGCATACGGACGACCTCGGCGAGGAGCGCGCGGCGGAGCGGCTCGTTGAAGATCACCGCCGGAAGCTCGATCGTCCCGGCGTCGCCCTTCGTCTGGGTGACGACTGGGGCACTCAGCGGAGCGCTGTCTTTCTCGTCGGCCATCACTCTGCTCCTGCGGCCTTCGCAACGGCCTCGGCGCCGCCACGGTGTTTCCGGATCTCGATGGTACCGCCGCGCGCGCCGGGCACCGCCCCGCGGATGAAGATCAGGTCCTGGTCCGCACGTACCTCGATGACCTCGAGGTTCGCGACCGTGACGCGCTCGTTCCCCATCCGACCGGACATGCGCTTCCCCTTGAAGACGCGTCCCGGGAAGGAGCGGTTACCGATCGAGCCGCCGTGGCGGAAGTACTCATGGGTACCGTGCGAGCCGGGAAACCCGCTGAAGTGATGGCGCTTCATGACTCCGGCCGTGCCCTTGCCCTTGCTTACGCCCGTCACGTCGACGACGTCGCCCGCCTGAAAGACATCACCCACGCGCACGTCCTGCCCGACCTCCAAACCGGCGTCATCACCCACGGGAAACTCGCGCAGCACGCGAAACGGACCCTTGGCAGCCTTGGCGACGTGACCGCGCATCGCCTTGGACACGCGTTGCGGCTTCTGCGCACCGAACCCGAGTTGCACGGCGACGTACCGGTCTCGCGCCTGGCTCTTCGCCTGCACGACGGTGCACGGACCCGCCTGCACGACCGTCACGGGAACGAGGCTGCCCTCGCCCGTGAAGACCTGGGTCATGCCGATCTTCCTTCCGATGATCCCGCTCACCATGTCGCGCCCGCCGTCCGGTTACTGCAGCTTGATTTCGACGTCGACGCCGGCAGCGAGATCCAGCTTGCCGAGGGCGTCGATCGTCTGTTGGGTAGGTTCCAGGATGTCGAGAAGACGCTTGTGCGTGCGGATCTCGAACTGCTCGCGCGACTTCTTGTCCACGTGCGGCGAACGGTTCACCGTGAAGCGCTCGATGTGAGTCGGGAGCGGAATCGGACCTGCCACACGACCTCCGGTGCGCCGGACCGTGTCGACGATCTCGCGCACCGACTGGTCGAGCAGTCGATGATCGTAACCCCGAAGGCGTATGCGGATCTTCTCGTTCACACGCTATTCCAGGATCTTGGTGACGACGCCGGCGCCGACGGTGCGGCCACCCTCGCGAATCGCGAAGCGCAGGCCCTCATCCATCGCGATCGGCGTGATCAGCGTCACCGACAGTTTGATGTTGTCCCCGGGCATCACCATC
>JANNPN010000114.1:0-15996 GCA_031400185.1 Polyangiaceae bacterium | reverse complement strand
GCGACGATGACGGCGAGCCCGGCGACGAACCCGGCGTCGAGTGGCGAGGTCACCGCCGGGATCTGGTCGTAGGAGTAGTCGGCCGAGAGCCGGAGCGGGAAGACGAGGCGGAGCGCGTAGAGACCGACCACCGCGATCGCCGTCATGAGCCGCGACCCGAGCGGCAGGAGACTGAGCGGGTTGTCGAGGAGGTCCGTCGTGGGCGTCACCCGGCCGGTCACCGCGATGCGGAGCGCGGTGAACGCCACGGCGGCGCCGATGAGCGCGGCGTAGCGCGGCGCGCGCCCGCGGACGACCTCGGTCCACGGCCGTTCGCGCGCCCGCAGGACGTCCGCGAAGACGAGGACCGCCGGCAGCGCGACGGCGTTCTCTTTGCCGAGCATCGCGAAGAAGTACGCGGCAGTGGCCGCGGCGACCCATCCGATCGCGCGCGTTCCGACGGCGGCGTCCGCCGCGCGCCAACACCACCACGCGAGGAAGAAGCCGGCGGCCGCCAGAAGCTCGGCACGGCCGACGATGTTGGCGACCACCTCGGTGTGGACGGGATGCGCCGCGAAGAGCACTGCCGCCCCGACAGCGACCGCCGGACCCACGCCTTCGGCCGCGAAGACCACGAGCACGAGCACGCTCACGACCGCATGCAGCGCGACGTTCACGACGTGGTACCCGAACGGCGCCAACCCGTAGAGCGCGTGGTCGAGCGCGAAGGTGAGGGTCGTGAGCGGACGCCAGAGGTGGCCGCGTCCGTCGCCCCACCACGACGGCGTCGTCAGGATCCCCGCGACGTCGCCGTCGATCACGACCGCGTTGCCCCGGATCGCGTTCACGTCGTCGTAGAGGAGCCCGCCGCCGAGGCTGTTCGCATAGACCGCCGTCGCGACCGTGGCGACGACTGCTGCCCAAGCGAGGGGGACGCCGCCCGGTCGACGCGTCCGCCTCGGCGCCGCCGACGGCCGCGTCGACTTCGGCCGCTCGACGGCGCCGCGGGCAGGAGTTCGGGTCTTCCCGCGGGATCGCGGCACGGCGTCTTCAGCGTGCGGCGGCGCGCTGCTCTTCCAGCCGACGCTGGAGCTCGGCGCGCGTGAAGAGCGCCGAGCACGGCACGCCCGGCACGGCCTCGCGGACGCGCGCGAGCCCGCCCTCCTCGCGGTCGACCAGGATCACGACCGCAGTGATCGCGTAGCCGGCCTGCTGACAGCGGTCGATCGCATCGAGCGTCGAGGTGCCGGTCGTCACCACGTCGTCGACGATGGCGACGCGATCGCCGGGGCGGATCGCGCCCTCGATCGCACGCGCCATCCCGTGCGCCTTTGCCTGCTTACGCACGGTGAAGGCACGGATCGGCGCACCGACGGTGTGACTGTAGTACGCGACGGCGCCGGCGATCGGGTCGGCGCCGAGCGTCAGTCCGCCCGCGGCGTCGGCGCGTCCGGCGATGGCGTCGAAGACGAGCCCGCCGATGAGCGGCTTGGCCTCCGGATCCCAGGTGACGACCCGGGCGTCGAGGTAGTAGTCGGAGAGCGCGCCCGACGAGAGCGTGAACGGCTGCTCCGGCCGGTACTGATACGCGCGCTCGGCGAGCATGCCGAGCAGGCGGTCGCGCGCGGCGGACATCGCTTCGGCGGCGGGCGGCATTGGCGTTGTCGCTAGCAGATCGGCCCCGCACTGCGAAGTCCCCACACACGTGCGCGCCACTTGCAGAGCGGCGGCGCATGCGCGACATCGGCCTGCGCATGCGAAACGCACGCCTTCCCGAGCTCGACGCGCTCCGCGGCATCGCGATCGTCGCCGTCGTCGGGCTGCACGTGAGCTTCGGATTCCTGCTCGCCGCACCGACCGGCATGGATGCGCTGGCGGCGCTCGCAGTGCACGTGCTCACCACGTTCGGCACGCCGCTCTTCCTCGCGCTCTCGATGGCAGGCCTCGCCCTCGGGTATCCGCGCCCGCTCGACCTCGGTCCCACCTATCGGGCGTTCCTCGTGCGCCGAGCCCGCCGCGTCCTCCCGCCATACGTGCTCTGGACGCTGCTCATCCTGCTCCGCGACGATCCGGCCGCGATCGCCGCCCCGCCGGTGTTGGCACGCCACTTGGCGACCGGATCGGCGGCGTTCCACCTCTACTTCGTGCCGCTCATCTTCGAGTACTATCTGCTGTGGCCGCTACTCGCGCGCGCTGGCGCGGCGGCCCGCCGGAGCACGTCCGCCGCGTACGTCATCGCCGCGGGGGGACTCGCGACCACGTTACTCGTGTGGCGGGCCGCGGCCGCGGGGTGGATGTCGAACGGGATCCTGATGCTGCCGCTCTTCTTCCTCGGTTACGCGACCCTCGGCGTTGCCGTGGCACCGCAGGTGGCCGAACGGCCCAGGAGCGACCCGCGGACGGCGCCGGCGTGGCTTCCCTGGATCGCCCTCACCGCCGCGACGGCGACGTTTGCGTTCTGGTGGGTACGCGGCCTCGTCGGCGCGACGCCCGACGACCTCACCATCACGATCGCGACCACGATCTTTCAGGCACCGATGATGGCGTACGCGCTCTCGGCGATGGGGCTCGCCGTCGTGCTCGTCGCGGGGCCAGCGCGCGGCACTCGGCTCCTCCAGGCGCTCGGCCGCGCGTCGTACGGGATCTATCTCTCCCACGTGCTCGTGCTCGGCGTCGTACTGCGGAGAATGTTCGGCCGTGCCGACGCTGCCGACTTCACCACGCCCGCGTGGGCGTTCGCGATGGTCTTCCAGTGGATCCTCTGCCTCGCGCTCTCCTATGGGCTCGTGCGCGCGATGGAGCGCGTCCCGGCGCTCGCGCCATTCGCGGGCGGCACGTCGGATCGTGCGTTGACGCCCCCGGCGCCCGCACCGTAGTCTCGGCGGGCGTGTCCGACGCCGATACTTCCGGCTTCCAAGTCGACCGGATCGATCTCGAGAGCGGCCGCTCCGCCCTCCGCTTCGTCGGCGAGCTGCGCTTCCGCAGCTGTTTCGGGGCCTGGGACGACGTACGCCGGCTGCTCGCACCTCCGCCCGGCCACCTCGAGCTCGACGTCTCGGCGCTCCAGGGTCTGGACGGTGGCGCGACCGCGCTCCTGCTCGAGCTCCGCGCCGAAGCCGCGGCCGCCGGCAGCGAAACCGAGATCGTCGGCGCGCGCGGCCGCGTGCAGAGCATGCTCGAGCTCTACGGCGCGCACCCGAAGCGCCCGAGCATCCAGGCGCCACCGGCGACCGTCGGCGTCCTCGAGCAGATCGGCCGCGAGACTCGTGCGCTCTTGAACGAGAGCAACGCCCTCGACTTCGTCGGCGACTCGTTCGTCGCGGGCGCGCAAGCGGCCCGCGCCCCCGGGCGCGTCAACTGGGCCGACGTCCCGCGCCTGATGGAGCGGGCGGGAGCCGACGGGATCCCGATCGTGCTGATGATCAACTTTCTCGTGGGGCTCGTGACCGCGTTCCAGGCCGCGATTCAATTGAAGCAGTTCGGCGCCAACATCTATGTCGCCGACCTCGTCGGCCTCTCGGTGACGCGGGAGCTGGCGCCGCTGATGACCGCGATCATCGTGGCCGGCCGTTCCGGGGCCGCTTTCTCGGCCGAGCTCGGCACCATGCGCGTGTCGGAGGAGATCGACGCGCTTCGCACGCTCGGACTCGACCCCTATCAGTTTCTCGTCTTCCCGCGCGTCATCGCGCTCACCCTCGTGACGCCGCTGCTGACCGCGCTCGCCGACGTCATCGGGATCGTCGGCGGCCTGCTGGTCGGAGTCTTCAGCCTCGATCTCACGTTCCACGCGTACTTCGCGCAGACCGAGAAAACGCTCGACCTCTTCGACGTGTTCTCGGGTCTCCTGAAGAGCGCGGTGTTCGGGCTCGCGATCGCGCTCATCGCGTGCCAACGCGGGCTCGCGACCCGCGGAGGCGCCGAGGGCGTCGGCCGCTCCACGACGTCGGCCGTCGTCACGAGCCTCTTCGCGATCGTCGTGGCGGACGCGATCTTCACGGTGATCTTCCATGTCGCCGGCCACTGAGACCCAGACCGCGCCCGCGATGATCGAGGTGCGCGCGCTCACCATCGGCTATGGCGAGCGCGTCCTGCTCGAGCGCCTCGACTTCACGATCCCGTCGGGTCAGGTCTTCGCGATCCTCGGCGGCAGCGGCTGCGGCAAGTCGACGCTGCTCCGGCACCTGATCGGCCTCGAAGCGCCGATGGCCGGCCGGATCCGCATCGCCGGCGCGCCGCCGGTACAGGACACGGGACCGCCGGCATACGGCGTCCTCTTTCAATCGGGTGCGCTCTTCGGCTCGATGACGCTTGCGCAGAACGTGGCGCTGCCGCTCCGCACGTGGACGGGCCTCGACCCTCACGCGATCGACACGATCGTCCGCGCGAAGCTCCGCCTGGTCGGCCTCGAGGGCTTCGAGAACCACGCGCCCTCCGAGCTGTCAGGTGGGATGAAGAAGCGGGCCGGCATCGCCCGAGCGCTCGCCCTCGACCCGCCGCTCCTCTTCCTCGACGAGCCATCGGCGGGTCTCGATCCGGTGAGCTCGGTCGAGCTCGATCAATTGCTCTTGACGCTGAATCACAGCCTCGGCATGACCACCGTCATCGTCACGCACGAGCTGCAGAGCATCTTCGCGGTCGCCGACGCGTGCATCATGCTCGATCGCGGCGCCCGCGGTATCATCGCCCGCGGCCATCCCGCGACGCTCCGCGACCACAGTGACGATGCGCGCGTGCGCGCGTTCTTCAATCGCCAGCCCCTTCCGAATTGATGGCGACGACCGCGACCAACAACTGGAAGCTCGGCCTCTTCGTCGTCGTCGGCGTCGCCACGATGATCACCGCGCTCTTCTGGCTCGGCGCACGCCGCTTTCAACGGACGGCGTTCCCAGCGGTGAGCTACTTCGACGAGTCGGTGCAGGGGCTCGACGTGGGCTCGCCGGTGAAGTTCCGCGGCGTCACGGTCGGCAACGTCACCGACATCACGATCGCCCCCGACCACCGCCACGTGCAGGTGACCTCCGACATCTACGTCGACGCGCTCCAGCGCCTCGGGCTCGGCGAGCGGGCACCGCGGAAGGGCGAGGTGTTCATCAATCCATTACTGCGGGTGCAGCTCGTCGCCGCCGGCATCACCGGCGTGCGCTTCCTCCAGACCGACTTCCTCCATCCGCAGCGCTTCCCCGTGCCGACACTGCCATTCGAGCCGCCGTGGAACTACGTCCCGTCGGCGCCGTCGACGCTGAAGAGCATCGGGGACACGGCCACCGACGTGCTGAACCGACTGCCGGCGCTCGAGACACGCATCACCGAGGCGCTCGTCACGATGAACACGATGCTCGGGTCGGTCGACCGCTTCGTCGTGAGCCTGCAGGACGACGACGGCTCGTTCGAGCGGCTGCTGACGCAGCTGCGCGTCACCACCACGAGCCTCCGAACGGAGATCGAGACGGCAGAGCTCGCGGACACTACGACCTCGATCCGCGCCGCCGCCGGGAACGTGTCGACCGCCGCGGTCGGGTTCGGGGAACTGCGCGAGGACCTGCAGGCGAGCCTCGCGAGCCTCCGCGAGACGCTCGACTCCGTGCGCAGCGTCGCCGACTCGCTCGAGCGCGACCCGAGCGTGCTACTACGCGGTCCGCGCGCCGACAAGCCGGCCCCGCGGGTGACGAAATGAGCGTACGCTGGTTTCCCGCGGCATCCGCCGTGACCGTCGCCGCGCTCGCGCTCGGCGGGTGCCTGTTCCGCACCGTCGAAGCGCCGCGCTTCTATCGGCCGGCGGCGGCGGCGCTCGACGCGGAGACGGAGCCGTCGGACGCGCCGGCGGGCAACCCGGTGCGTCTCGGCAGCGTCCGCAGCGCGCCGTTCCTCCGCGAGCGCATCGTCTGGCGCGCCTCACCGGTCGAGTACGGCCTCTACGAGCAGCGTCGGTGGTTCGAGCTGCCGAGCCGCTACGTCCGCCGCGCCCTCGCGTCGACGCTCGCGACCACGCCCGGTCTCCGCCCGAGCCAAGACGTCGCCGCCCCGCGGCTCGACGTCGAGGTCACCGCGTTCGACGAGATCTTGGCACCCAAGCACGAGGCGCAGGTGGCACTCGTCGCGACGCTGCGTGACGGCACGCAGCAGCGGTTCGAGCGCACGTTCGCGGCCCGCGTGCCGATCGCCGCGGACGACGGCGCCGCCACCGCCGAAGCGATGGGACGCGCGCTCGACGAGGCCGTGAAGCAGGTCGCAGCGGCGACCGCGAAAGCACTCGGCGCGGCGAGGAAGCCCACCCCCGCCCCGCGTTCGCGCGGCGGCAGGTAGCGCCGCACCCGCACCGCGTCGGCCTCAGCGGAAGGCCGGGATCACCTCCTCCGCGAACGCCTGGATCTCGTCTACGAAATACGGTGCAAACATCATGAAGATGAAGTGCGTGACGCCGACCTTCCGATAGCGCTCGACGGTGTCGAGACACTGCTGTTTCGACCCGAGCATGATCTGGTCGCGCACCTGATCCGGCGTGGTCTGACGCGTGAGCGCCATCACGTTGCAGACCATGTTCTGGCGGTCGACGTTCTCCGTGTAACAGAGCGGCATCATGATCGTCCGCTCGATCCGGCTGGTGTCGCGGCCGACGGCTTCGCCGTGGCGATCGATGATCTCGCCGAGCCGCTGCATCTCGGGCGGGGCCGCGAACGCGTTCCACATGTCGGCGTACTGGGCGACGATGCGCAGCAGCACCTTCTCTCCGGTGCCACCGATCATGATGGGCGGATGCGGCTGCTGCACGGGCTTGGGCAGGCAGAGCGCGTCGGTGACGGTGTAGTGCCGGCCGTGCACCGTCGTCTTCTCCTGCGTGAGCATGCCCGTGATGATCCGCAGCGCCTCCTCCAACGCCTGCAGCCGGCCGCCCACGGTCTTGAAGTCGAGGCCGAGCGTCGTGTGCTCGAGCTCGAACCAGCCCGCGCCGAGGCCGAGGTTGAAGCGTCCGCCGCTGATGTGGTCGAGCGTGCAGGCGGCCTTCGCCACGATCGCGGGATGGCGGTACGTGTTCCCGAGCACGAGGTGGCCGACGCGCGCGCGCGTCGTCGCCTGGGCGAGCGCGGCGAGCGTGGTGAGCCCTTCGAGACACGGGCCGTTCGGGTCGACGAAGATCGGGTAGAAGTGATCGAAGGCCCAGAGCGAGTCGTAGCCCCAGGCGTCGGCTTTCTTCCACAGATCGAGCATCGTCGCCCACTCGATCATCTGCTGGCCGGTCTGGATGCCGAAGCGAACGGGATGGGTCGTCATCGTGTATCGTCCTCCGGGCGCGGACCGTAGCCCACGCGCCGCCCTCGAGCCATGCGGTTGACGCTCGCGATGGCCTCTTTTAACGTCCGCCCTCCCGCATGGCGCCGCATCGCATTCTCTTCGTCGAGGCCAGCGTCGGCGGCGTGCTCGGCGGATCGCTGACGGGCATCCTGCAACTGATCGACCGCATCGATCGCTCGCGTTTTGCGCCGTCGCTCCTGCTCTACCAGCCGAAGGACGTGATCGCGCAGCTCGAAGCGGACGGCGTTCCCGTGCACGTCTTGCCGTCCCAGCCAGCGTGGCTCCCCGACGGCGGGCGCGGACGTCTCGGCCGCGCCTGGCTCCGAGCCCGCGAGATTCCCGAGGTCGTCCTGCCGCGCGCCCGCGCCGTGGCGGAGCATCTCCGGACCGCGCGGCCCGACCTCGCCTACCTCGCGAACGGCGTGTCGCCGAACCTCGACGCGCTGGTCGCGACGGCGCGCGCCGGGATCCCGACCCTCGTGCACGAGAAGGGCTATCGCCGCATCGGTCCGCGCGAGCGCGTCATGTCGCGCTGGATCGACACGTTCGTCGGCATGACCGACCTCGTGACGGCGCACGCCCGCGCCCGCGGCGTGCAGGCCCGGCGGCATCTGACGATCTACGACGGCATCGATTGCGAGCGCTTCGCGCCCGGCGGCGGCGGCGGCGCCGCGGTCCGCCGCGAGCTCGGGATCGCCGCGGACGCGCCCGTCGTCGGCATCGTCGGCCACATCCAGAGCTGGAAGGGCCAGGATCTCGTCGTGCAGGCGATGGCGCAGCTCCGCGACCGCCACCCGGACCTTCGCTGCCTGATCGTCGGCGGCGTCCACCGCCAAGGCGCCGACTATGCGGAGCGCATGCAGCGGCGCATCCGCGAGGAGCGGCTCGAGCGCCACGTCCTTCTGACCGGCGCGCGTCGCGACGTCGCCGCGTGCCTCGACGCGATGGACGTCGCCATCCACTCGTCGACGAACCCCGAGCCGTTCGGGCGTGTCCTGATCGAGGCGATGGCGCTCTCCCGTCCGCTGATCGCGCCGCGCGAAGGCGGTCCGCTCGAGATCGTCGTCGACGGCGAGACCGGGATCCTCGTACCGCCGCGCGACGCCGCCGCGCTCGCGGACGCGATCGACCGCCTCATCGCCGATGCCGCGCTCCGCGCCCGCATGGGCACGGCGGCTCGGGCGCGCGTCCATGCCGTGTTCGACATCCGGCACCACGTCCGCGCGCTCGAGGACGTCTTCGCCGAGGCGCTCGCCCACCGGCGCGGCGCCGCGGCGTGACTCACGGCGTTTCGGCGGAGATCTTCCGGCCGAGCAGCCGAGAGAACCACGGCCGGTTCCGCGCAACGACGCGGTAGCCGAGCTCGACGAGCCACACGAGCGGCGGCACCCTCGCGCTCCGCGCGAGCAGCGGCCAGCCGATGCGCTCGAGGACGAAGAGACACGCACGACCGCCGCGGAGCCAGTGACCGTCGACCGTCCGGACGTGGACCGCGTCGCGGCAGGCGGCGTGGAGCGCCGGCGTCATGGGCGGCGCCGGGACCTCTTGATACGGGATCGCCCCGAACGAGTGCGCATGGTCGCGGGCGAGCGCCCACTCGACCGCGCGGCGGCAAAAGCCGCACGTGCCGTCCCACACGATCCAGTGGCGGCGCTCGTCCATCGCTCCGACGCTAGCACGCTCGCGGGCTCGCGTCCCTTCTGGTAGCTCGCGCTGACCGTGTCGACGCGACGGAAGCTCTGGTGGATCGCCCTGTTCTATTTCGCCGAAGGCATGCCGATGGGGATCGTCATCGACAACCTGCCCGTGTACCTCCGCGTGCACGGCGTGTCGCTCGCGGCGATCGGCGTTTTTTCCTCGCTGACGCTCCCCTGGACGTTGAAGCCGCTCTGGGCACCCCTCGTCGACCGCTTCGGCGAACGGCGTCATTGGATCACGGCGGCGCTGCTGACGATGGCCCTCGCGACTTGCGTCATCCCGCTCACCGACCCCGCGACGCCTGGGGCCGTGCTGATCGCCGCGGTGCTCCTGCTCACGATCGCCGGCGCGACGCAGGACATCGCAATCGATGCGTACACGATCGGGCTCCTCGCGGCGGGCGAGGAAGGTGTCGGCAACGGCGTCCGCGTGTCCGCGTATCGCGCCGCGCTGGTCGCGACCGGCGGCGGACTGCTGTTGCTCGCGGGCAGAGCGGGGTGGACCGTCGCGTTCGAGGTCGCGGCGCTCATCTTCGTGGTGCTTGCGATCGCGGCATGGCGGTCGCCGCCCGTGCCGGTCGTGCGGCAACCCGCGGCCGCGTGGGCGCAGGCCTTCGTCACGTGGCTCGCGCGTCCGGGTGCTTCGGCGGTGCTCCTCTTCATCGTGCTCTACAAGCTCGGCGACGTCAGCATGGGACCGATGGTGAAACCGTTTTGGCTCGACAGCGGCCTCACGATCGACGACGTCGCGCTGGTGTCCACGACCGCCGGCGTCGCTCTCACCGTCGCGGGCGCGCTCGCGGGCGGCAGCTTCACCTCGCGCTACGGCATCTTCGCCGGCCTCTGGCTCCTCGGGCTCCTGCAGGCGCTCTCGAACCTCGGCTACGCCGGCGCGGCCGCCGTCGGCGGGGGGCGGTCGGCGATCTATGCGGCGTCTCTACTGGAGAGCTTCACCGGCGGCCTCGGCACGGCGGCGTTCCTCGCGTTTCTCATGCACATATGCGATCGCGAGCAAGCCGCCACGCAATATGCGTTGCTCTCTGCGTTGTTCGGGCTGACCCGCTCGCTGAGCGCGCCGTTCACCGGCCTCGGCGCAAGCTCGCTCGGATACTCCGGCTATTTCGCCTTGACGTTCGCGCTTGCGTTTCCCGCGTACGTACTGTTGCCGTGGATTCGCCCCTGGATTCACGACCGCACGCCGCATCGCAGCATCGCCCCACCGACCGTCGCGTGACTTGCTATGTGCCGTAATCCATAGAAATGGCGCAATTATTTCTTGACAACGTTTCGGAGCCTGACCTACCCTCATTTCTCAGTAGAACATCCCCAGTGCCGGTTATGCTGCTGCTTTTGTCCTGAAGTGCCGTGAGTAGACGCAGCTCGAGATTCGGGATCCCGCAGAAGACTAAGGAGGGTAGTTCATGAAGACACTATTGCGGAGCGCGAGCATCGCGCTGCTCGCCATCGCCGTGTGTGCACCGACCGCCGGCGCCCAAGTCGTTAAGTGCCAACGCTCGATCGCGAAGGCGAGCTCACAATTCCTGCAGGCTAGAGTCAAGGCCCTCCAAAAATGCGAGGAAGGGGTCCAGAAGGGATCGCTCGTCGGGCCGTGTCCCGACGGCAAGGCGACCGCGTCGATCGACAAGGCGCGCGGCAAGCTCAACGCCGCGATCGGCAAGAGCTGCGGCGGCGAGGACAAGGTCTGTGGCGGCAGCCTCGTGGGCGAATTCCCCGTGAACGCTGCCGGGCCGGCCGGACTCGACTGGCCGACCAGCTGCCCGAACTTCGAGAAGGGCGACTGCAGCAACGCGATCACCGATTGCAGCGGCATCTCCGAGTGCCTCGCCTGCGTCGCGGGCGGCGCGAGCGATCAGGCGATGGATCTCTACTACGACGATCTCGAGCCGAGCGGCGGCGACAAGATTCTCGCCAAGTGTCAGCTCTCGATCGGCAAGGCCACCTCGGCGTTCCTGAACTCGAAGAGCAAGATCCTCCAGAAGTGCTGGGACGCGCGCCTCAACGGGAAGCACTCGAACCCGTGCGACGGCGTGTCGTCAGGTGACGGCAAGTATCTCGATGCGATCACCAAAGCCGAGAACAAGAAGATCGCCACCATCTGCAAGGCCTGCGGCGGCGCCGACAAGCTCTGCAACGGCGTCGACGACATCTCCCCGGCGACGATCGGCTTCCCGTCCGATTGCACGTTCGTAAGCCCGCCGGGCCAAGCGTCGTGCGCGGGCCCGATCACCGACCTGAGCAGCCTCGTCACGTGCGTCGATTGCGTGACCGGATTCAAGGCTGATTGCGTCGATCGCTTGCAGGTCCCACAGTTCGGCGCGTATCCGACCGAGTGCAACTCGTGCTCCGAGCCGCCGGCGACCGGCCTGTGCCCGACCTCGCTGACGTTCACTGCGGACGGTCCGGCGGTTGATCTCGACACCGGTTTCACGGGTCTCGCCCACAACGCGCACGTCCCGACGAACGGCCGCATTACTCTCGCCGTCAGCGGCTGCGACGGCGTGAATCAGCCGACCTGCGGCGAGTGCACCGTGAACGGCCCGCTCGCGAATCCCGGCGGGCCGGAGTTCGACACGCAGCGCTGTCAGGACGCGCAGTGGATCCGCTGCACGGCCGACAGCGACTGCACGAACGCCACCTCGTGCATCGGCGGCGCGAACAACGGCGCCCTCTGCACCGCGGCCTCGCAATGCCCGGGAGGCGGGTGCGCCAATTCCACCTGCGAGGGTGGGACCAACGACAACGCACCTTGCTCCGCCGCCTCGGAGTGCCCGGGCGGATCGTGCGACCACTCAGGGGCCGTTGGGCCGTGCATCTTCTTTTTCGGCGCCCCACTGCCGCTCGTAGCGGGCGGCGTCCCGACCTGCGTGGTGAACGAGATCAGCGGAAGCATCGTCGGCACCATTAATTTGAACGACGGCTCCAGCACGACCAACGTCCCGCTGCTGTCGAAGGTCTTCCCGGTGGGTGGCGAGTTCAATCCGTGTCCGCGCTGTGAGGGCGGCGTGTGCACCGGCCACGGACAGCGCATCGGCCAAGCCTGCGTGCCGAACGGCGAGAGCCTCTACCCGAGCGGCCAGACCCAGTTCGGAACCGTCAGCCTCGACTGCCCGCCGAACCCCGGCTCGGAGGCGGGCGCCCTCGGCATCAATCTCAACATCGCGACCGGCACCCAGACGAAGACCGTCGAAGCCGGCAACCCGAACTGCCGGCAGACCGGCTACACCGGCCTCAAGTGCCTGTGCGACAGCTGCAACAACGGGACGGCCGAAGGCTGTTCGACGAACGGGGATTGTCCCGCGAATGGCGGTGGGCCTGGCATCTGCGGCGGGCTCCGCTGCATCGGGGGCTCCGAGACCGGACAACCGTGCCGCACGTGCGTCGGCGGCACCAACCACGGCTCCGGCTGCGGCAACGCCTCGGTGTGTCCGGGCGGCACCTGCTGGAATCCGCGCATCTGCAATGGCGGCGCGAACGACCTCGCCAACTGCAACCAGGCCTCGGCATGTCCCGGTGGCACGTGTGCCGAATGCCTCGGCGGCGGGTCCTGCAATCGTCCGGGCGAGTCGACGCAGCCGAACTCCTGCGCCGACGACACGAACACGCCGCAGCTCGAGGGCTGCATCGAGTCCGGACCCAACATCGGCACGTGCGTTTTCGGACCGGAGGATCAGGTCTGCTCGATCCAGACCTTCCATGTGTGCGTGACCGACGCCGATTGCGATCCGGTGCTCGCCATGCCCCCGAACTCGAACCTGCTGCCGGGTCAGTCGTGCGTGGCGATCTCGCGCTCGTGCTTCCCCGACAACGGCGTGATCGGCAACACGGTGGAGGTGTCCGGTTCGCCGGATGTCCCGTGCGGCGGCATCTCGAAGCCGACCGTCGGCACGTTCTTCTGCGTCGCGCCGGTCGAGGCGTCGGCCGTCAATGCGGCAGGCGGTCTCCCCGCGCTCGGGCGCGTCCGCATCCCGGGTGTGGTGGACATCAATCCCTGATCTGCAGCTCTAACCGATAGCGAACGCCCCCGGACCGCGGTCGGTCCGGGGGCGTTTTGCGTTGCGCCGGCGCACGCCGTCACGACCGCGGAGCTCCCATGCTATTTGGCACATAAGTACCCGATAGCGCTGCGCGTTATCACCGTTTTTTTCTTGACTGTGTCACCTGCTGCACACTACTCTGCCAGGAGAACTCACACCCGGGTGCCGTGATCTCCGAGAGATCCCCCGGAGCCTGCATATTTTCGAACAGCGTCAAGCACCGTTCGACCAACCGAAGGAGGGAAACCATGGGACTCAGAGTCAGAATCGGGTCCGCGTTCGTCGCGGCAACGCTCGCGTTCGTCGTCGTCGGGACGTCGACGGCGCACGCGCTACTCAGCAAGGTCGCCTACAAGTGTCAGACCACCATCGCCAAGGAAGGCGCCAAGTACTTCAATGGCAAATTGAAGCTCATCCAGAAGTGCAAGAACTCGAATGTCCAGAGCCCCGGGAGCTGCACCGCACCCGACCCGACCGCGCTCGGCAAGCTCGTCACGAAATTGAACTCGGGTCTCTCGAAGGGGTGTAGCGCGGACGGGGCCGACGCCGACAACCTCGCGCGTCTCGGTTTTCCCGGCCCCTGCGCCGACCTGACGGGCACCCCCTTCAACCTCGGTGATCTCCAGGCGTGTATCCTCGCCAGCCATGACAAGGCCCTTGACGGTCTTTGCATCGGCGGCAGCAACGTCGGTCAGGCCTGTCTGGTGGTCGGCGACTGCCCCGACAGCGGGCCGGGAACGGCGTGCCGCGGCCTCGTCGACATCGAGTACGATCCGTCGGTTCCCGGACCTCTCGCCGACACGGCGCTCAAGTGCCAGAAGGAGGTCGCCAAGAATACCGCCAAGTTCTCCGCCGCATTGCTGAAGAACGTCCAGAAGTGTCGAAACGACCTTCTGAACTGCAAGTTTGCGGTGGACGAGTTCGGCAACGACATCGAGGTCTGCAAGAAGACCGGCCTCTCGCCGACCGTGTGCGCGACGAACGATCCCAAAACCGCGGCGGCCATCACCAAGGCCAAGGACAAAGCGCTCGCCGCGATCGCGGCGAAGTGCAGCACGCCTGCCGACCTGACCCTCCTCAAGATCTGTGAGCCCGACGCGGGGGATGGGGCAACTGCGGCCTCGTGCGAAGTTCAGAGCCACCAAGATTACATCGACAACCCGAATCCCGCGGGCTTCAGCGACCTCATCGACTTCCAGTACGCGCAACGCGGCACCTGCGGCGACAATCGCAGGAATTCGCCGAGCGAAGAGTGTGACGGGGTCGACGATTCGTCCTGTCCAGGGCAGTGCGGCGATAGTGTCGGCTTCTTCCCGTGCCTCTGCCTCGACATCCCTCGGACGCGCGTGATCGAGCACGCCAACTCCGACCTCGACAATGGCTGGAGCGGCCAGAGCCATGATTCCGGCATCGTCGAGGGCGGCGGCTACGTGACCGACCTTTGGGATTGCGACGGCCCGCTCGGTTCCGACCCGATCTGCAACGTGGGGCCGACGTGCTTGATTTCCGGCCTCCCGTGCAATCCGAGCAGAGACGCGACCGGCGCAGCGGCCAACGCCGACTCGATTTGCAGCGCCCCGGGCGACACCTGTCGGAAGACCGCCGGAGGCTCGACCGGTCCGCACTGCGAGATCGATTTCAAGAAGCGTTGTCGGTTCAACAACGACACCGGGTTGGACCGAGGCGACTGCACGAACCCGGGCGACCGTTGCGTCAAGCTGCCGCACGGCTCACCGCTGCCGCTCTCGTCGGGCGGCGTCGCGGTCTGCATCATCAACGAGTTCACCGAGGACGTGACGGGTACGACCAACCTCGCGACGGGCGACGGGTCGATCCGTCTCCGCCAGAACTCGAGCACGTATCAGGGCGGCGACACCAAGCAGCCCTGCCCGGTCTGCGGCGGGTTCTGCGCCGGCACGCCCGGGACCTCAGGACCCGGCCAACGTGGGCTGTGCGACGGCGATGAAGACTGTCCAGGATCCACCTGCATCCTCGACAAAATCTGCAGCTGGGGCGGGAACGTCGACGGCCCCTGTCGTCACACCCCCCCGGGCGGCGGTGGGACCGAGTTCTTCGGGAACCCGAGCATCGACTGCCCCATCGGCGAGAACCAGAAGTTCGGGACGATCAACATCCTGTTCAATCCCGCGACGACCGGAACGACCACCCTCACCGCAAACCTGCCCTGCAACTCGCCGGGCTTCAATGACATGCGGTGCACCGCTGGGCCGAACCTCCATCACATCTGCACCAACAGCTCCGAGTGCCCCGGCGGCGCGTGCAATCGTCAGTGCTTCTGCCCGCTCGGAGGGAGTCCGAATACGCGCCCGACCGGCTGCGACGCTGCCTGCTTCGGCGGTGACGATGACGCGGCACCTTGCATCACTGACGCCGAATGCGCAATTACCGGGGCGCCCGGCATCTGTCACCCGGGCGACTGCCGCGAGAATAGCCCCCCCTTCGGCCCTGATACCGACTCCGCCCAGGAAGGTCTGTGCACGGTCGGTCCCGACGATCGGCGCTGCTCGGGGCAAGCCTTCAAGCCTTGCGGCCAAGGCCTGACACAAGCCGACCAGGACAAGAACTGCCGTCCGCCCAGTGCGGGAGGTAACTGTCCCTACTGCGATCCGCTCGAGACCTGCGTATCGGTTCGGCGCAACTGCTTCGTCCCCCCGACGATCGAGCGCGAGGGCAGCACGGCCGGCTACGTGCCCGTCACGAATCAAGAACGCGTGACGGCCGCGATCTTCTGCATCTCGGCATCGGGTTCGTCCTCAGTCGACGGCGTGGCCGGACTCCCTGGTCCGGGCGCCATCACGCAACCCGCGAAGACGGTGGAAACCGGCTTCTAAGGCCTCTTTCGTCGCACGGCTGGTCTACGAGGGGCCGGCCGCCCACCACGCGGCCGGCCCCCCCGGTTTTGAGATCGGTTTTTGTGCCCGGGGGGGCGGTGGTTATAAAGACCCCATTACCCC
>JANNPN010000091.1:0-18766 GCA_031400185.1 Polyangiaceae bacterium | reverse complement strand
CCGCTCGTCCATTCTATTGAGGGGAAGCGAATGCTCGACGTTGGCTGCGGAACTGGAGACTATACTGAACTTTTTGTTCAGCAGGGCAATCACGTTACCGGTGTTGATAAAAATCCTCATCTCGCGAACAAGGCTTCTTTTTCAGTGGTCGAGGGCGGGGCTGAAGATTTTTCTGACAAGGTCGATCGAAACTATGACTTCGTCTTCTCTTCATGGCTAACCGACTATTTAAGTCCTGAAATCATGAAAGACTTTTTTGCGAATACGCATTCCATTTCGTCGTTCCTCCGGGTAGGGCGTAGGTGAAGAGCTTCTTCAGCACGCTGCCGTATTGCTGCCAGAAGCTGCCGGTGTTGTAGGGAAGACCGTATTTCTCGCAGATCGCTCGCACGCGCGGTGCGATCTCGGCATAGCGCGGCGCAGGCAGGTCGGGAAAGAGATGGTGCTCGATCTGGTGGCTCAAGTGTCCGGTCAGCACGTGGAAGACCGAGCTGCCCTCGATGTTCGCCGAGCCCTGCAGCTGGCGGAGATACCAGTCGCCGCGCGACTCGTTGCGGGTCTCCTCGCGGGTATAGACGCGGGCGCCCTCGGGGAAGTGGCCGCAGAAGATGATGACGTTCGTCCAGACGTTGCGGATCACGTTCGCCGTGAGGTTGCCGAGGAGGACGCGCGGCGCGTTCCCGAGCGCCAAGAGCGGGAAGAGCACGTAGTCCTTCCCGAGCTGGCGCGCGGCTTTGCGGAAGAACGCGCGGCTCTCGCGGCGTATGCGGGCGCGGCCGATCTTCGACTTGAACGCGCGCGTCGGGTCGAGGCCGTGCAGGCCGACGCCCCATTGGAAGAGCGCCGCCAGGACGACGTTCGAGATCGGCTGCACGAGGTGCTTCGGGCGCCAGTATTGCTCGGGGCTGATGCGCAGGAGGCCGTACCCGACGTCGCGGTCGCGCCCCAAGATGTTGGTGAACGTGTGGTGCTCGTAGTTGTGGTAGCGCCGCCAGTGGCCCGAGTCGCAGACGTTGTCCCACTCGTAGGTCGCCGACGCGAGCGTCGGATCGTTCATCCAGTCGTACTGGCCGTGCATCACGTTGTGACCGATCTCCATGTTCTCGAGGATCTTGGCCGTCGAGAGCGCGCCGACGCCGAGGAGCCAGGTCACTGGATCGATGCCGAACATCAGAAGGCTCCGTCCGGTGATCGCGCTCCCGCGCGCGAGACCGACGATGCGGCGGATATGGGCGGCGTCGCGCTCGCCGAGGTCGGCGACGACCTCGTTCCGAAGGGCGTCGAGCTCGGCGCCGAATGCGGCGGTGTCTGCTGGACTGAGTTGCATGTGATGATCTCCTTGTCGGGGGTGGGTCAAAGGTCGAGGGTCACGTCGGTGACCGCGCGGGTGATGCAGAGTTGGATGCGTTCGCCGGGCTCGGCCGAGCGTTCGCCGGTGAGCAGATTCTCGACGGTGCCGTCACGTTTCACGCAGCTGCAGGTGTGGCAGATGCCCATGCGGCAGCCGTACCGCGGCGTGAGACCCGCGCGCTCGGCCGCCACGAGGAGCGGCGTCGTTCCGTCGGCGCTGAAGACGCGCTCGGAGCGGCTGCAGCGGATCTCGGTGCTGCCGCCGTCGCCCGCGTCGACGATCCCGACCGGGGCGCCGAACGATTCCCACGCCAGCCGGCTCGCGATGCCTTGCGCGTTCCAGTGGGCCTGCATCGTCGTCATGAAGGCGGCGGGGCCGCAGAGGAGGGTCGCGCGCTCGCGGTAATCGGGCACGAGCCGCGCGATCGTCGCGGGGTCGAGGCGGCCGTGGTCTGCACTGTAGTGCTGGTGCACGACGAGCCGCGGGTCGGACGCGGCGAGGCGCCCGAGCTCGGCGGCGAGGATCGCGTCCTCCGGGCGGCGAGCCGCGTGGACGAATTGCACGTCGACGGGCGCCGGCATCGCGAGCAGCGCGCGCAGCATCGCGATCACCGGCGTGATGCCGCTGCCGGCGGAGAGCATGAGGAGGCGGCGCGGCAACGGCTCCGGCAGCGTAAAGCTCCCGGCCGCCGGCTCCAAGGTGAGCGTGTCGCCGACCCGCACATGGTCGTGCAGCCAGTTGGAGACGACGCCGCCAGGCTGGCGTTTGACGGTGATCGCGATCCGCCGCTGCCGGCTCGGCGCCGACGAGATGCTGTAGCGGCGTTGGCGGCGAACGCCATCGACCTCCACCTCGACCCCGAGGTGCTGCCCGGCGCGGTGGCCGCTCCAATTCCGGTTCGGACGGAGCGCGAACGTCTTCGTGTCGGCCGTCTCGACCACGATGCTCTCGACGCACGCCTTGATGCGGCCGAGGGACCAGGTCGGGTGCACGCGCGCGAGCAGGTCGTCGATCGCGGTCACATCGTTCAGCGGGTGAAGCAGTGGGCTCGTCCACAGCGTCGTCGCGAGTTGCACCGGGCACCTCCGTTTCGGTGAACACTCGTTAACTGAGACTGCAATGTCAGTCAACACTTGTGTACTGAAAAGATCATTGAACATTCTAATGCGACTGATACTGTAGGTGTCTCAATGGCTTACAGAAGACACAAGCGTGTTGTGAACCGCCTGCTCAAACGGGCTCTCGGCACCGACGGAACTCCGCCGACGGGCGCCGAGCTCTTCGAGCACACGCTCGTGAGCCGGGCCGAGCGCAAGCAGCGGACCCGCAACCACCTCCTGGAGTCGGCGCTCCGTCTCATGGAGGAGGGACGAAGCTTCATGAGCCTCGGTCTCCGCGAGGTGACGCGCGCCGCCGGCGTCGTACCGACCTCCTTCTACCGCCACTTCGAGGACATGGATCAGCTCGCCCTGGCACTCGTCGAAGAGACCGGGATCACGCTCCGGCGGTTGCTCCGCGAAGCGCGTCAGGCGGGCGTGCCGCCCATCAACATCATTCGGCACTCGGTACAGATCTACAAACAGTTCGTCGAGGATCATCGCCTGCACATCATGTTCATGGCGGGCGAGCGCTGGGGCGGCTCACCGCTCATCCGGCGCGCGATCCGCTACGAGGTGCAACACTTCGCGACCGAGATGGCGCAGGACCTCCGCGAGCTGAACCTGCTGCCGGCGCTCTCCATGCCGACGCTCCAGATGATCTGCGGGCTCGTCGTGAACACGATGCTCAATGCTGCCAGCGACTTTCTCGACTTGCCGAAGGATCAGCCGCGGGTGGAGCAGGAGCTGGTCGAGAACTTCGTACTGCAGTTGCGGGTGATCTTCCTCGGCGCGACGCAGTGGCGGGAGCAGGGCTGACTCGGAACGTCGGCTGCTGACAACCGCGCCACCAATTCCGCCAAACACGCCCGAGGCCGTTCCGTCAGCGCGCTCGCCACTCTATCGATTGCCGTCAGGAGGGAGCTGCCGATGAAACTTTCGATGGTGATTTTCGATGGGGTGACGAGTCTCGATGCGATCGGGGGGTATGAGGTGCTGTCGCGTATTCCCGGGATGGAAGTGGAGTGGGTGGCGATGAAGCGTGGCGTGGTTGCCGCGGATACGCGGGCGCTTGGGCTGCTCGCGTTTCGTGAGCTCGCCGAGGTCGACACGACCGAGATCCTCTACGTGCCGGGCGGGCCGGGCGGCGTACCGCTCGAGACCGACGAGGCGTTTCTCGGGCACTTGCGCCGGCTCGACGCGACATCGACGTGGACGATCGGCATCTGCAACGGCAGCGCGACGCTTGCCGCCGCGGGATTGCTGAAGGGCCGGAAGGCGACGACGAACTGGTTCTATCAGCAACGCCTCGCCGAATACGGCGCGGAGTTCCTGCCGGTGCGCTACCACCAGGACGGCAAGTACGTGACCGGCGCCGGCGTGTCGGCGAGCATCGACACCGCGCTCTTTCTGACGCAGCTGATCGGCGGCGACCTGCTCGCGAAGACGATCCAACTCGGCGTCGAGTACTATCCGGCGCCGCCGTTCCCGGAGAAGACGCCCGCCGAAGCGCCCGCGGAGGCGCAGGCGATCGTCAAAGAGTTCGAGCGGAGCGGCGGACCGCAGCTCCTCGAGCTGGCGCCGGTATTTCAGGGCTCATTCGAGGTGCTGCCCGCTCACGACGCTCGATGAGGTGGCCTTTCTTCCACGGGGTGGAAAGTGCTTGACTGACCCAGTCGGTCAGATATTAGAGCCGCATGGCTCGCAAGATTCCGGATGACCGTTTCGACCAGCTGATCGACGCCGCGACCCAGGTCTTCATCGAGCAAGGCTACCGCCGCACCCAGATGGCCGACATCGCCGACGCGATGGGGGTCGCGAAGGGTACGCTCTACCTCTACGTTGAAAGCAAGGAGGCGCTCTTCGACCTCGCTTGCCGTTCGGCCGACGCGCCTCGCCCGTTGTCGCGTCCGGACCTGTTGCCGGTACCGACGCCACCCGCCGGCGCAACGCTCGCCTATGTAGGTGAGCGCCTAGCCCGCGAGGCCGACCTTCCCGCGCTCACCGCTGCGATTGCGCGGCAACGCGTACGCGATGCAGGTGAGGAGCTCGCAGGCATCGTCGGCGAGCTCTACGACGTGCTCGCGCGCAATCGCCGCGGCCTGAAGCTCATCGACCGCTCGGCCCGCGATCTTCCCGAGCTCGCGGCGCTATGGTTCACCGGTGCGCGCGGCGGCTTTCTCGCCCTCTTGAGCCAGTATCTCGAGGCGCGCCTACGGCGACGTCTCTTTCGCCCGGTTCCCGATCTCGCCGCCGCGTCCCGTCTCGTACTCGAGCTGATCGTCTTCTGGGCCGTGCATCGCCACTGGGATGCGCATCCGGAGGCGATCGAAGAGTCCATCGCCAAAGCGACCGTCATCCGTTTCGTCACGGGTGCGCTGGTCGAGGAGAGCTGAAATGCCCGATCATTCGCCAACACGACCATACGCCCGACGCGTCGACGTCGATTGGCTGCGCGTCTTCGCGACCTTATCTGCTCTTCCCCTTCCACGCCGCCATGGTGTTCAACCCGGCGCCGTTTTATCACGTGCGGAACGCCGACCTGTCCATGAGTATGCTCGCGTTCGCGGGGTTCATCAGCCTCTGGCACATGCCGCTCTTCTTTTTGCTCGCCGGATGGTCGATCGTCGCTTCGATGCGTGCGCGCGGCGACGCGGGCTTCGTCCGCGAACGCCTGCTGCGTCTCGGTATCCCGCTGCTCGTCGGCTGCGTCTTTCTGATGCCGCCGATCAAGTACCTCGAGCTCGCGAGCGGGCTCGATGCGAACTATCGCGGTCTCTTCGTGAGCCCGGCCTTGCAGGAGGGATTTCGCCGCGTGATCCCGGGCGGGTTGCCCGAGGCGGCTCCGTTTCATGAGACGCTGTGGCAGTTCCTGCCGACCTTCTACACGCACCTCGATCGCTTCACGTGGGCCCATCTCTGG
Organism: Polyangiaceae bacterium; assembly: GCA_031400185.1. Lineage (GTDB taxonomy): Bacteria > Desulfobacterota > Binatia > UTPRO1 > UTPRO1 > UTPRO1. The sequence continues at coordinate 13,395 of JANNPN010000091.1, read as the reverse complement.
TTCGTGGTGTATCTCCTCACGCTCACGCTGCTCTATCGCCCGCTCATCGCATGGATCGTGGATCGCAGCCGCGAGCTCCAGCGCGTGCCGACGACCTGGATCTACGCCCCGATCCTTCCGCTCGCTTTGGTGCAGCTCGTGCTCCGACCGCACTGGCCTGGTCTCCAGAACCTCTACGACGATTGGGCGAACGTCGCGTACTATTCGATCTTCCTGCTCGCCGGCGTGCTGCTCGCGCGCCACCGTGTCCTCGAGGAAGCCGTCGCGGCGGAGCGCTGGCGGGCGCTTCTCATCGGGCTCGCGACGACCGCCGTGCTCCTGCTCGCGCTGCTCGGCGTGGTGACGAGTCCCGCAATGCTCCTCGCCGGGTCTGCGGTAGCGAGCTGGTGCTTCGTGCTCAGCCTCCTCGGCTTCGCGCGCCGCGCGCCGCTCCCCGATGGTCCCGTGCTCGCGTACCTCGCCGAGTCGGCGCTACCGGTCTACGTCCTGCACCAGCTTGCGATCGTCGTGATCGGCTATTGGATCGTCGGTCTGTCGCTCGGCATCGCCGCGAAGTTCGGGCTGCTCGTCCTGTTCGCGCTCAGTGCGACGCTCGCGGTTTACCACGTGGTCGTGCGGCCGCTGCCGCCGCTTCGCTTCGCGTTCGGCATGCGGCCGCGCGTCTGTCGATTGCGGACCGCCGTGCGACCGCAGGCCGCGGCTGCGGCAGTCGTCCTCGGGCTCGTCGGAGCAACGACGACGTTCGCTGCGACACCGGTCGGTCGCTGGTACGCCGAAGGTGGCGCAGCTCAGGTCGAGCTCCGGCCCTGCGGCCGCGCGCTCTGTGGCGAGGTCGTCTGGCTGCGCTCGCCGTTCGACGAGCACGGGTGTCTCTTGCGTGACCGCTGGAATCCCAACCCGGAGCTACGCGAGCGCGGTGTCGTAGGCCTCGAGATCGTGCGCGACCTCGTGCCGGTGGGTGGCCGTTCCGAGGCGTGGACCGGCGGGATGATCTACGACCCAGGGAGCGGGCGGACCTACCGTGCGACACTCGAGCTCGACGGCGAGGATCGTGCCTTGCTGAGGGGCTACGTCGGCATTCCGCTGCTCGGTCGGACCACGACGTGGTTTCGTGTGGGGAGCGAGGAACGGGTCTGCCGCAGCGAGCGCGCGGGAGAGGCGCCGTGAAGACCCGCCATCTCCTGCCGCTCGTCGGCTTCGTCGTTCCGACCGTGCTGATCGGGTACGGGGTGGTGATTCCGCAGAGCTGCATCGCCGGGGTGAACGAGCTCACGATCGGCTTCGCGACGACCATCGTCGGCGCCTGCGTCACGTACGTCGTCGGCGTGCGCAGCGCCCTCCGCGAGCGGCGGTAGCCCGTGCGCCGTCCCCACTTCATCGCCGCGCAATCGCGCTGCCCGAGCGGCTGGCTCGGATGGCTGATCGGCTCGGTGATGGTGCACGAGACCGCGGCCGTCAACGACGTGGTCCTCGCCGCCCTCGCACTGGCTGCGACGGATCGCGTGCTCGACGTCGGCTGCGGCTCCGGGCGTACCGTCGAGCGAGCGGCGCTCGCGGTGCCGCTCGGTCGGGTCGCCGGTCTCGATCTCTCGGACGAGATGCTCCGGCTCGCGACTCGCCGCTGTCGGAACCTGATCGACGCGGGAAAGGTAGAGCTCCGACGGGGCGACGCCTGCGCATTGCCCTATGCTGCGCAGTCGTTCGACAAGGTCCTCTCGGTCCACACGATCTATTTCTGGGCGGACCCGTTGGCGGTCGTCGGCGAGATCCATCGTGTGCTCGCGCCCGGCGGACGTCTCGTGTTGGGGTTTCGCCCCAAGGAGGATGCGCAGTTCGTCGCCAACTTTCCGGCGAGCGTCTACCGCTTCCACTCGACGGACGACGTGCGGTGCCTGCTCTTCGACGCCGGCTTCGAGCGCATCACGACGCTACCGGCTGGCGATCACGAAGGCGACGTGGTCGCCGGGACTCGCGGCGACTGAATGCGCAACCGCTAGAACACGCCAGGGTACGTTCCCCCGTCGATCTGGAGATTCTGACCCGAGACGAATCCGGCCTGGGCGCTGCACAAGTAGACGCAGGCGGCGGCGAATTCCTCGGGGGTCCCGAGGCGTTTGGCGGCGATCGAGGCGGCGATCTCGTCGTACGCCTCCTCGACGCTGATGCCGCGACCCGCCGCCTGCAGGCCGGCCATGAAACGCTGCCGGTCCGTGTCGATACGCTCGGGCAACAGGTTGTTGATGGTCACGTTGTCGCGGGCGACCTCGCGCGACAGACCCTTGCAGACGGCAGTCAGCGCGCTGCGTGCGGCCGTCGAGAGCCCCATCAGCGGGTGCGGCGCTTTCACCATCGCCGACGTGATGTTGACGATGCGGCCGAAGCGACGCTCGCGCATGCCGCCGACGACGGCGCGGATGATCAGGGCAGGGGCCAGGAGGTTCTGCTCGAGTGCTGCGAGCCACGTGGCGTGGTCACAGTCCTCGAAGCGGGCGGGCATCGGGCCGCCGTTGTTGGTGACGAGGATGTCGGGAGTGGCGCACGCGGCCACGAGCCGCGTGCGCCCGTCCTCGGTGCAGAGGTCGGCGGCGACGGCGATGACCTCGGCGCCGGTCGCGGCGCGAATCTCCGCTGCGGTCTCGTCGAGGCGGCCGGGGTCGCGTCCGTTCACGACGACGCGCGCGCCCTCGCGGGCGAGCGCCGTCGCGCCGGCTTTGCCGAGCCCGCGGCTCGAGGCGCAGACGATGGCGGTACGACCGGTGATCCCGAGGTCCATGGTTTCGCTCCTCCTTCAGGCGGCTGCGCGCGCGGCGCGGTCGAGCAGCGTATCGAGCACGCGCGCGAGCGTCGCGGCCGGGTCGGCGACGGCGCGCTCGCTTCGCCACGCGACGTGTTGGTCCGGGCGCACGAGGATCGCGCCGGTCGGCTCGATCGCGAGCAGACGCGTCCATGCGCCGCCCGGGTCGACGACGCCGGGGCCGTTCGCGACATCGTGGCGGCTGATGGAGACGACGTCGATCCGCGGCGTCGGCGGCAGGGTGCCCGTCCACGCTGCACCGTCGCTCCCGACGACGAGCGTCCAGCGATCGTAGAGGACGAGGTCGAGGCTCGAGATGGTGCGGCCGTCGCGCTCGAGCCACCCGTGCGGCAGGCGCGAGCCCGGCCGGGCGTTCGGCCGGTACTCGCGCACCGTCGACGCGGCCGCAGCGGGCGCCTCGTCCGCGGCGACGGCCCCGTCCGCGTACGCGAACCCGAGCTGCAGGCCGAGCATGTCGAAGTGCTCCGCCTGATTGGCGATCGCCGTCCGGAGCGCGTCGTCGATCGCGAACGTCCCGGCGGCGCGCGCCACGGGATCGACGCCGGCCAGCGCCTGATACACTTCCATGAGCCGCAGCGCGTTCTGGAGGCTCACGTCGGCGTTCCGCTCCGCGATCGGCCGCCGCTCGCGTTCGTAGGTGTCGAGCAGCGCGTCGTTCGCGGCACCCGCGTCGACCGCGGCGAGCTTCCACACGAGGTTGTGGACGTCCTGGACGCCGGTGTTGAGCCCGAGGCCGCCGGTCGGCGGAAAGCGGTGCGCGGCGTCGCCGACGAGGAAGATGCGACGGTCACGATAGCGCTCTGCGACCTGCGCGGTCATGGTCCAGGTGCGGACCGTGCGGATCGTGAACGGGTGCGTCTCGGAGCCGAGCGCACGCCGGACGATCGCGGTGCAGCGTGCCTCGTCGTAGTCGGCGGCCGACTCCGTGCCGGGCTCGAACGGATGCATGTAGACCCAGGTGCGCGCGAGCTCGTGCGCGACGAAGGTGCCGGTCGCGTCGGGTGCGGTCGTCCAGTAGAGGACGCCGCGCCGGTCGCCGACGAGCCCGCGGAAGTCCGCGTCCATGTGGATCATGACGAAGCTCTGCAGGCGGTCCGGCCCGATCGGCGCGATGCCGAGCGCTCGGCGGACGGGGCTCGTGGCGCCGTCGGCGGCGATGAGCCAGCGGCTCCGCACCACGTAGACCGTGTCGGTCGCCTGGTCGCGGACGTGCGACGTCACGCCGTCCGCGTCCTGCTCGACGCTCTGCCACTCGTGGCCGTACGCGAGGTCGATGCCGGGGGTCGCGAGCAGGGTCGTAGCCAGCACCGGCTCCAGACGGTGCTGCGAGAGGTTGCGGAGCGGCGTCGGCGTGAGGGCCAGGACGTCATCGCCCTGGCGCTCGTAGGGCAACCGCCCGAGCTCGCGGCCGGCGAGCGTCGTCATCCAGAACACGTGCCCCGCGTTCTCGGGCGGCTGGCACTCGGCCGCGAGCGCCTCCATGTCGGCGCCGGCGGCGCGCAGGATCTCGAACGTGCGGGCATTCACGACGTGCGCGGCCGGCGCGGTCTGCGGCGTCGCGCGCCGCTCGACGACCCGGCACGGGATGCCGAGCCGGGCGAGCAGGAGCGCCGCCGACATGCCGGCGGGGCCGGCGCCGACCACCAGCACTGGGGTGTCCACGCGATGCATGATCAGCGCAGCGCCGCTTGGTCGTCGGCGATCCGGCGCGCCACCTCCGCGCGCCACTCGCCGTACGGCTTCCAGTCCCCGGTCGCGCGGCAGAGCGCTTCGGTCTGACGGAGGATCTCGTCGTCGCTGAGCGCAAGGTCGAGGTACTCACCGCTCGGCTGGTGCACGAACCACGGGCTGTCGACGACGAGCTCGAGCCCGTTGCCCTCGGGATCGCGCGTGTACACCGACCACGAGTTCCCGTGGTTCAGCGGCACGAAGTTGGTGTTCCCCTCTTCGACGAGCCGCTGCTGGACGCGACGGAGGGTCGCGAGGTTGTCGAGACGGAACGTCAGCTGGAAAATCGCAGCGCCGAAGCTCCCGCCGAAGACCGGGCCTTCGAGCACGGCGCCCTCGGTGCGGCCCGATGCCAGCACGAGCTGGTGGTGCTCGGAGGGGTCGGTGGTGAGGAACACGAGCGTCGCCATTCCGCCGCCGACCTCGCCGCGGTCGGTGACGGTCATGCCGAGGACGCGCGTGTAGAAGTCCTCCATCTTGAGAAGGTCGAAGCAGCTGAGCCCGAAGTGGCTGAGGGTGAGCCGGCGACCGGCAACGTGCGGCGAAGGCGTGGTTGTCATTGGATCCTCCATGGGGCTGAATTACTCGCTCGTATAACGCGGGTTGCGATCGTTAGTCAAGTGAATAAATCGCGTGCTCCGGTGGCGGCCCGTCCGGCTCGTGTAGTAGGTAACCCGCGCGAGCGGATGGGATGGAGCAAGTGACCGACTTCGCGCGCCAGGGCGTCGACGTGACGATCTTTCCGGGCGCGCGCGTCCTCGGGCGCGACCGCATCACGATCGGCTCGCACGTCATCATCGACGATTTCGTCTTCATCGGGAGCCACGCGGAGCTCGTGCTCGGGAGCTACGTGCACGTCGCGAGCCATGCATCGATCACCGGGGGCGGCATGTGCCTCATCGCCGACTTCGCCGGCGTCTCGAGTGGCGCCCGCATCCTCACCGGCACCGACGATTTCGGGGGCGCCGGCATGACGGGCCCGACGATCCCGAACGAGTTCCGTGCGGTCGAGCGCGGCCGGGTCACGATCGAGTCGCACGTGGTGGTCGGCGCCAACGCCGTCGTGCTGCCGAACGTGACGATCGGCGAGGGTGCCGTCGTCGGCGCGGGCAGCGTGGTCGTGGCCGACCTGGCGCCCTGGCAGGTGTACGTCGGAGCGCCCGCGCGTGCCGTGAAACCGCGGCGGAGCGATCGCATCCTCGCGCAGGAGCGGACGCTCTACGAACGCTACGGCCGGCCCGACGGCTCGACGCGGCGGCCGCACGCGCTCCCATGATCCGCTTCATCCGACCGACCGTCCCGGAGCCGGCGGCATGGCTCGGGTACCTCGAACGCTCGTATGCGGAGCGCGTGTTCAGCAACACGGGGCCCGCCGCTCGGCGGCTGGAGGCGGCCCTCACCGAGCGCTACGCGGGCCCGGAGCGCGAGGTCATCGTGACCGCCAGCTGCACGGCCGGGTTGACCGCGGCGCTCCTTGCGGTCGGCGCGCGTGGTCGCGTCGTGCTTCCGGCCTTCACGTTTCCGGCGACCGCGCACGCGGTCGTGCAGAGCGGATGTCGTCCCGTGTTCTGCGACGTGTCGCCAGCGACGTGGGAGCTCGACCCCGAGGCGCTCGCGCGGGTGCTCGCGCGCTTTCCGGCGTCCGTCGTCGTGCACGTGCGGGCCTTCGGGTTCTGCCGCGACCTCGCCGACGTCGCGGCCGTCGCCGCCCGCCACGGCACGCGTCTGGTCGTCGATGCGGCGGCGGCGCTCGGCGGTCGTCTCGCCGACGGCATGCCGGTCGGCGGGCATGGCGACGCCGAGGTGTTCTCGATGCACGTGACCAAGGTGTTCGGGGTCGGCGAGGGGGGCGCGGTGTTCGCGGCCCCGGCGCATGCGGCGGCCGTCCGCCGCGCCTGCAACTTCGGCCTCGCCGACGGCGACGTCGTGATGCCGGGCTTGAACGCCAAGCTCAGCGACGTGCACGCCGCGATCGGCCTCGCCGTGCTCGACCGCATCGACGAGGTCGTCGCGCGGCGCCGAACGATCGGCGCGCGCTACGAGCGGCTGCTCGCCGACTGCACGTGGGCGACCCGCGCCCGCGACATCGGCCGGCCGCCGCTCCAGACCTATCCGATCCTGGTCGACGGCGCCGCGCGCGCAGCCGCCTTGGTCGAGCACTGCCGGCGCCGTGACGTCGAGGTCCGCCGCTACTACGCCCCGGCGCTGCACCGGACGACCGCGTTCGCGGCGTGCGAGTGCGGGCCGCTCCCGGTCGCGGAGGATCTCGCCGCCCGCATGGTCTGTCTCCCGGTCCACACCGACATGTCCGAGGACGAGATCGCGACCGTAGCCGACGCCGTCACGAGCTGCCGTTGACGACCGGCGTCGGACCGTGGCCGCGGCTCCGCGCCGTCCTCGAGCGGATGCGCGGCGCGGGGCCGGCGACGCCGGTCGCGGCGGGCGAGCTCGAGATCCACGTGCCGATCAGCCCGACGCCGAACTTCTTCACGATGGTGCACTACCTGGCGGCGTCGCTGCGTCTCAACGGCGGACCGCTCGCGGAAAGCCCCATCGTCGTGACCGTCGGCGACGACGGCGAGGCGATCGACCTGCACCGCCGACTGCCGTGGTCGCGCCGCTACCCGATCGAGTGGCGCTGGCTCGACCGGGCCCTCTACCGCCGACACATCTACTACGCGACGGCGCTCGAGCGCTTCCGGCTGCCGTTTCGCGCGCCGGTCGTGATGCTCGCCGACGCCGACGTGTTCTTCACGGGGAGCTTCGCCGACGTCGTCGCGCGCGCCCACGTCGACGACTCGTTCGCGGGCCTGATCGCGCACGTGACGCCCTTCGAGACGCATCGCGAGCACGCGCCCGAGGAATGGTGGCGGCAGATCTTCGCGAGCGCCGGGCTCGGCGCGCCGGCACTCGTCTGCGAGCACACGGGGTGGCCGGTGGCGCCGACGGACCTCGCCAAGCGTCACTGCCCGCCGTACTTCAACCTCGGCATGCTGGTCGCGCCGGCCGGCGTGATGCACGCGATCGGCGCCGTGATCTACGACGAGATGGCCGCCGTCGATCGCGTGCTCACGACGCCATTTCGCTGCCAGCTCGCGCTCACGCTCGCGATCCTCCGTCTCGGCGTTCGCTGGGAGCCGCTCGCGATGCGCTACAACTTCCCGAACGACCAGCCGCTCGCGTCTCACTATGCGGACGACCTCGCGGACGTCCGCCTCTTCCACTACCTGCGGGTCGCGGGGATCGACAAAGCACGCGACTTCGCGAGCCCGGCGAGCGTCGAGGCGATGCTGGCGCGGGCCGATCTCGACCCGGTGAACCGTGCGATGGCGGCGCGCTTGCGGCCGGTGCACGCGGCGGTGCGCGGCGATCCCGAATGACAATTTGCGTGAAATGTTCGTTTGCGGACCGCCCATGCGATTGGTCCGTTGACACCACGGCGACCAGCGTAGAGCATGGCCTGCTCGCATGAGTCTCCGTTCGGCTCCGAAGACCCGCCGCACGGCGGCTACCGATCCGCCCCCGGCCGTGTCCGTGGAGCGCGTGGACCAGGAACGCTACCTGAACCGCGAGCTCAGCTGGCTGGAGTTCAACCGGCGCGTGCTCGCGGAGGCCGCCAACCCCGCGAACCCGCTCCTGGAACGCTGTCGTTTCCTCTCGATCTTCGAGTCGAACCTCGACGAGTTCTACATGGTCCGGGTCTCGGGTCTCGTCGAGCAGGTCGAGGGCGGCGTCGTCGAGACCTCGCCCGACGGCCTCGCGCCGGCCGAGCAGCTGACCCGCATCGCCGCGGTCGTGGCGCCGATGCGACGCATGGCGAGCGACGTCTGGACGCGCGAGCTCTCGCCGCTGCTCGCGGAGTCGGGCGTCGAGATCGTGCCGTGGAACGGGCTCACCGGACGGCGCCAGGCGGGGCTGCGGCGCTGGTTCGAGCAGGAGGTGTTCCCGGTCTGCACGCCGCTCGTCCTCGACCCGGCGCCGTCGGTGCCGTTCATCTCGAACCGGAGCCTCAACCTCGCCGTCGTCATCGCCGACGGCAACGAGGTCAGCAAGCTCGCGCGCGTGAAGATCCCGACCGTCCTGCCGCGCGCGGTGCCGATCGGGCGGCGCGGCCAGAGCTTCGTGCTCCTCGATGACGTGATCCGCCAGCACCTCTCCTATCTCTTCCCCGACGTGCCGCTCGCCGGCGCCTATCGCTTCCGCGTCGTCCGCGATGCCGACATCGAGATCCGCGAGCTCGAGGCCGGCGACCTGATCGACGTGATCCAGGAGACGATCCGGCGCCGTCGCTTCGGCGACCCGGTGCGGCTCGACGTCGACGCCGACACCCCCGACGACGTGCGCGACCGTCTGATGCGGCTCCTCGAGATCGACGCGCGCAACGTTTTCCGCGTCGACGGGCTCCTCGGGCTCGACGTGCTCGACGAGCTCGCGAACCTGCCGATCCCGGCGCTGCGCTGGCCGCCGCAGAAGCCGTACGCCGCCGAGGCGCTCCGGACGAGCGACGAGCTCTTCCAGACGCTGCGCGCCGGCGACGTGCTCGTGCATCAGCCGTTCGACAGCTTCGCGTCGGTCGAAACGATGGTGCGCGCGGCGGCGTCCGACCCGACCGTCATCGGCATCAAGCAGACGCTCTACCGGGTCGGCGACCATTCGCCGATCGTCGAGGCGCTGCTCGAGGCGGCCGAGGCCGGGAAACAAGTCGCCGTGATGGTGGAGCTGAAGGCGCGCTTCGACGAGAGCAAGAACCTCACGTGGGCGCGGGCGCTGGAACGCGCCGGGGCCCACGTCACGTACGGCTTCACCGAGCTCAAGGTGCACGCCAAGCTCTGCCTCGTCGTGCGGCGCGAGGCCGGCGGCCTCAAGACCTACGCCCACATCGCGACCGGCAACTACAACCCGATGACGGCGCGCATCTACACCGACCTCGGACTCTTCACGGCCGACCCGGAGATCACGCAGGACTTGCTCGAGCTCTTCAATTTCCTGACCGGCGTATCGCGCCAGCGGAGCTACCGGAAGCTCCTGGTCGCGCCGCTGAACCTACGCAGCGAGCTGCTCCGCCGGCTCCACCGCGAGCGCGAGAACGTCCGTGCGGGCCGCCCGGCGCGTGTCATCTTCAAAGTGAACTCGCTCACCGACCCGGAGGTGATCGACGCGATCTACGAGGTCGCGAGCGCCGGTGTGGGCGTCGAACTCGTGATGCGCGGGATCTGCTGTCTCCGTCCCGGCATCGCCGGGCTCAGCGAGAACGTGCGCGTGACGTCGGTCGTCGGCCGCTTCCTCGAGCACAGCCGGATCTTCTGGTTCGAGAACGGCGGCGAGCCGGAGGCGTTGATCGGCAGCGCCGACCTCATGGGCCGGAACCTCGACCGCCGGATCGAGGTGCTCGTGCCGGTCACGCGCCCGGCGCTCGTGCGCCACCTCTATGACGGCATCCTCCGTCCCTACCTCGAGGACACGGTGAACGCCTGGGACATGGAGCCCGACGGGTCGTATCGCCGCCGGGTCGCCGCACCGGAGACCGCGCCGTTCTCGGCGCAGGAATGGCTGCTATCGCATCCGAGCACGGCGAATCTCGGTTTCTTGAAGCGCGGCGACGCGTAGCAGGTTGCTCAAAGGTCGACGCAGATCGGCCTTCTTCAGCTCCCTGCGGCGAGGCGGCGCTCAGTGGTGGCCGCCTCCACGCACGACAGCGTGACGACGAGGCGGCTGCCGACGGCCGGGCTCGGTCGCGACCGTGCGCGTCCCGCCGAAGTTCTGCTCGATCAGGTTCCGCGAGATCCAGAGGCCGAGGCCGGTGCCGCGGCCGATCTGCTTCGTCGTGTAGAGCTCGTCGAAGATGTGAGGGAGGACGGCGTCGGGGATGCCGCCCGCCAATCCTGGACGCTCAGAACGACGGCGCGTCCGTTGGACCGCGCCTCGATCGCGAGGCGCCGGTCGGGACGGTCCGATTCCTCGTAGGCGTCGAGGGCGTTGCCGATCAGGTTCGCGAGCCTGGCCGAGCGAGGTCGGATCCCGACGACCGTGAGCTCGTCCGGCGCGCCGAGGACGTCGAGCCGCGCGCCCGCGGCGCGCAGACGGTGCGCGAGAAGCGCCGTCGTCTCCGTGATCACCGTGCCCAGCATGAACGGCTGGCGCGCGGCGGAGGAGGGCGCGCGGCTCTGCTTGGTGATCTGCTTCAAGAACGTGCTCGCGCGCTGCGCCCAGTCCGTCGCCTTCCGGGCGGTATCGACGATCTCGCGTGCGATCTCGTGGTGGTTCTCATTGGTGACCGTCGGCTCGTCGGTGGACGCGGCGTACTCCTGGCCGAGCTCGTCCAGTACGCGGAGCGCGCTCAGTACGGCGCCGATCGGGCTTCCCATCTCGTGCGCGACGCCGGACGCGAGCCGCCCGAGCGTCGCGAGCCGATCCGCGCGCATGAGGCTCGCCTGCTTCTGCTCGAGGCGTTGCAGCAGCCGCACGTCCTCGAGGCCCAGCGCCATCTGGCTTGCGACCGTGCTGAGGAACGCGACGTCCGAGCCGTCGTCGTGCGGTCCGCCGCGGGGTGTCGCAGCCGCCATGGCGCCGCACCGACTAGCTCCAGAATGGCGCGCTGAATCTCACCGCTCGGATGCCGTCTTCCATGGACCCAACGCAGACGGCCGTGTCACGCTTCCCTTCCGTTACAGGAGGACCATCGATGCGTGTTTCCCGCTTCCGCGTTCCGTGTGTGCTGCTGGCTATGGCGATGCTCGCATCGACCACCGACGTCGCCGCGTCATCCGGCGCGCTCGACGCGTCGTACGATCACGACGGCGTGCTGTTGCTCCGCTACGGCGGGATTCTCGACAAGGTCGCGGGCATCGCGCGTCTCGCCGACGGCCGCATCGTGCTCGCGGGCGCCGAACGCGGCGGCGGCTCGGGCAACACCTTCTACGGCATCGCCAGCGGCTCGGAGAACGACATCGGCGTCGCGCGCTACGCGGCCGACGGCAGCGTCGACACGAGCTTCGGCTTCCTGGGTTTCGCGCAGATCGACGGCGGCGGTACCGGCGCGATCGCGCTCGCGCTCGAGACGAGCGGCGAGCTCCTCGTCGGCAACACCGCCAGCGTGGGCAGCACCCGCCGCTTGCGCGTGCAGCGTCTGCGCGCGGACGGGTTTCCGCTTCCCGGCGCGGTCTACGAGCATCCGGCGCTCGGCGACGACGAGCTCACGGCGCTCGTCGTCCAGACCGACGACAAGATCGTGATCGCCGGCAACGTCACGAGCGGCGGCGTCCGGCGGATCGTGGTGGTGCGACTGAACGCGAACCTCACGCTCGACGCGGGCGGCATCGTCGCCGCGCTTCCGGGCGACGAGATCGAAGGTCACGCGCTCGCGGTGCAGGGCGACGGCAAGATCCTCGTCGGCGGCCGACATGCGAGCGGGGCGCAGGAGTCGGCGCTCGTGATCCGGCTCGCTGCCGATCTCGCGAGCACCGACGCGACCGCGACGTTCCTCGCGAGCACCATGGGGCGGCCGAACGTGCGGGCGCTTCTCGTCGAGCCGGACGGGAAGATCCTCGCGGCGGGAAGCGCCGCTGGTGAGAGCAGCGACGACGCGATGATCGCACGCCTCGGCACGGATCTTTCGCTGCTCGGCAGCCATCTCGTCGACGCTTCCGCGGCGCCGGACTTCTTCCGCAGCCTGGCGCGCCAGCCCGACGGCAGAATCGTCGCGGTCGGCACGCGAGGTAGTGCCGGCCACGACGTCCTGTGCACGCGCTTCAACGCCAACCTCACCGTGGACGAGGGCTTCTCCGCGTCCGACCTCCCCGGCGGCAAGGGCATCCAGGACGGCGTGAACGCCCTCGTGCAGCCCGACGGGACAGTCCTCGTCACCGCCAACGCCGCCGCGAAGATCGACGAGGAGGGCGAGCCGGTCTTCTACGACTTCCTCGGCGACAACGTCGCGCTCTTCCGGCTCGAGGCGAGCGGCACGCTCGATGACGGCTTCACGCACGTCGTCCCGAGCTACGACCGTACGACGATCGGCGAGTATCCGTTTGCGGTCGCGGCGGTCGTGGCCGAGCCCGGCGGAGGCGTCACGGTCACGGCGTTGCCCTATCCGTACCTGGTCGCCGTCTACGCGCCGCCGACCGATTTCATCGTCGCGCGTCTCGATGCCGACGGCGTGCCCGATGCGGCCTTCGGCACCAACGGTTTCGCGACCGCCGACTTCGGGGCGCTCGAGCGTCCGAGCTCGCTCCTGCGCCAAGCGGACGGCAAGTACGTCGTCGCCGGTACCAGCTCTACGATCGACGACAGCGGCTTCATCACCGTGTCGGTCGAGCACTGGGCGATCGCGCGGTTCGCGTCGGACGGCACGCTCGACCCGACGTTCGGCAGCGGCGGCAAGCTGACCCATGGATTCAGCGGAGGAGAGCGCGGCACGCCCGGCCGCATGCTGCAGCAGAGCGACGGCAAGCTCATCGTCGGCGGCGCGAAGCTCCCTTCCTACACCGGGATCCTCGTGCGCTACACGGCGACCGGCACGCTCGATCCGACCTGGGGGACCGGCGGCGTCAAGACCGCGATCTGCCCGGGGCTCATCGCGATGCAGGCCGACGACAAGCTCGTCGCCGTCTGCGAGACGACCGTCATCCGTTACGGGACGACCGGCAACGCCGATCCGTCGTTCACGACGTACGTTTCGCCGACGCCGCTCCATGCTCGCGACATCTTCGTGCAGCCGGACGGCAAGATCCTCGTCGTCGGCGGCGAGGACGGCAAGGTGCGGATGCTGCGCCTCGAGTCGACCGGACTTCCGGACACGGGGTTCGGCAGCAGCGGCGTGGTCGAGACCGACGTCGCCGATCTCTACAAGGTCG
>JANNPN010000019.1:0-18156 GCA_031400185.1 Polyangiaceae bacterium | reverse complement strand
GGGGTGGCTCGCGGGGTGTTTCTGGGTTCTTTGCCCTCTCTCGCTTTCTCCCCGCCCCACGACGCAGATGGCCCTTTTTCAGCAACCTGCTAACTCGCGATGCGGTCCGCGGCGCGCTCGATGGGCAGCGTCACGACGAAGGTCGATCCCTGACCCACCCGGCTCTCGACCGCGATCGAGCCGCCGAGCAGCTCGGCGAGCCTGCGCGCGATGTGCAGCCCCAGGCCGACGCCACCGAACTTCCGCGTCGACGACGAGTCGACCTGCCGGAACATCTCGAAGATCACCGAGAGATGCTCCGGCGCGATGCCCATGCCGGTGTCGCGGATCGTGAAGCGCACCCATCCGTCGGTCCGCCGCGCGGTCACGTCGACGGTGCCGGCGCTCGTGAACTTGAGCGCGTTCCCGACCAGGTTCTTGAGGATGGTCTTGAGCTTCACGCGGTCGCTCACGATCGCGACCCGATCGACGTTGTTCTGCCACCGGAGCTGCACGGTCGGCGGCGCGAGCGCGTCGAGCTCACGCGCGAGCTCGACGAAGAGCGAGTCGAGAGCCACCGTGCCGAGGGTGAGGTTCTCGCGACCCGCCTCGAGGCGCCCCATGTCGAGGGTTGCGCTCACGAGATTCAGGAGCTCGACGGACTGGGTGCGGATCCGGCCGAGCGTGTCCTCGAATGCGGGCTGGTCGGTGCGGACGACGCGATCCGCGAGCATCTCGGTGTAGCCCATGATGACGTTCAGCGGCGTGCGGAGCTCATGCGACATGGTCGCGACGAACTCCGACTTCAGCCGGTTCGCCGACTGGAGGTCCGCGATCAGCCGGCGGTTCTCGAGCGTGGTCGCGGCGACGTCGGCGATGCCGAGCGCCAGCCGGCGCTGGCGACTCGTGAACGCCCCGCAGCGCACGACGTTGCCGACGACCATGACGCCGATGATCTGCTCGCCCCGCACGACCGGTGCGTAGAGCGCCGACGCGACGCCGAGGCGGCGCATGAGCTCGATGGGCACCCACTCCTGCTCCGCGGCGTCCGTGATCTCGACCAGCTCGCGGGGGCGGAGCGACTGCAGCAAGCTCAGGCTGTCCGGCGGAAACTCGAGCTGGGCGAGCTCTGCTTGCACGTCGTGCGGCGAGCCCACGTTCGAGGCGAGCCAGTAGACGCTCCGGCGCGGATCGAAGAGATAGAGGCTGCTCCAATCGCACCCGAGCGCCTCGCGCGTCAGCTGGTTCACTTGGTCGAGTACGTTGGTCTGACCGAGCCCGCGGCTCAGCGTCTCACCGATGCGCGCGAGTGCCGCAGCAATCTCGGCCTCCTCGGTCTGCAACGCGGCGTGCATGAACGACTCGAAGCGATAGCGGTCGAGAAAGAACGCCGCCCACACCGACGTCGTGGCGGCGCAGAGCAACACCATGCCGGGGAAGACGTGCGCGTCGGTCGTCACGAGAAAGGGCGACGCGGCGGCGAAGCTCACGACCGCGCCGACAGCGGTCGCCGCCTGGGCGGCCCACCCCCACGGACAGAGGACCGAAAGGAGATTGAGCGTGCACCCGAGGATCGTCGCGACACGCTCCGCCTGCGCACCGACCATCGCGTGGTAGGCGCAGATGCACGCGAGCTCGCCGACGCCGACGCCGACCGCGATCGTCTCGGACCATCCGTGCAAGCGGACCGGCTGGCAGAACGCGACCGCGGCAGCCGCGATTCCCGCCTCGAGCGAGTAGAGCAGCACGGCAACTCGCATGCGCTCCGGGTAATAGGCGACCTCGAAGAAGGTCCCGACGCCCATGAAAAGCGCAAAGAGGCCCATCGCCACCGCCAGGCGCTGACGCAGGATCGCGCTCGTCTCCGACCGATAGGCGGCCCGGGAGACGGACGAGTCGGGGGCGGGCACGGGCACTCGCGGTACACATCGACAGGGTCGCGCCGACTCTTGAGCGCCCGGAGAGAGCGATCCGGCCCCGCCCGCGGCACCGGATCGGGTCCGTGCGGGTGTTACCGTCAGCTCGGGCGAGCTGGTAACAAGCGCCACGCTTCGCGACCGAGGAGACCCGCATGACCGACCCGACGCTCGCCGACTACCTCCGCCCGACCGCCTGCATCGACAGCGCGTCGCCCGCCGTCCGCGACTTCACGACGCGCGTGACCGGGGGCGCGACCGACGCGAGGGAGCGCGCCGTCCGGCTCTTCTACGCCGTCCGCGACGAGATTCGCTACGACCCGTACGGCGTCGTGCTGACCGCGGACTTCCTGCGCGCAACGACCGTGCTGGCGCGCGGCGCCGGGTTCTGCGTCGCGAAGGCCATCGTGCTCGCCGCCGGCGCACGGGCCGTCGGCATTCCGGCGCGGCTCGGGTTCGCCGACGTCCGCAACCACCTCACGACCGAGCGCCTCCGGGCGCAGATGGGAACCGACGTCTTCGCCTTCCATGGCTTCACCGAGCTGCACCTCGCCGGGCGCTGGGTGAAGGCGACGCCGACCTTCAATCGCTCGCTCTGCGACCGCTTCGGCGTGAAGCCGCTCGAGTGGGACGGCGAGACCGACAGTCTGCTGCACCCTTTCGACAGCGCCGGGCAGCGCCACATGGAGTACATCCGTGACCGCGGCACGCACGCCGACGTACCCTTCGAGGAGATGCGCGCGGTCTTCGCCGAGCTCTACGCGGGCATGGGGGCCGGGGAGTCCCCGACCGGCGACTTCGAGGGCGAGGCGGCGAGCGATCGCCGGGCCAATTGACGTCGCGTCGCCGCGACGATCCGACGTCACGTGGCCGCGACGATGTAGCGTCCCGGCGGCGCGCCTGGTAGCGACGACCCAAACGATGCGTGAATCGACCGACACCGCGGCGGGGATCGCCGGAGCCGTCGTGCCCGGCGTCCCTGGAAGCGGCATCCAGCTCGTGCCGGACATGCCGATCTGCCAGACGGACTTGCCCCTCGACTGGTACCAACCCGAGTTCAAGCCGTACGCCGAGGAGTACCTCGCCCTCCCCGACCGCCTGCCCGCGACGGTGCTGCCGTGGATGGATGCGTACATCGAGCCCGCGCTCGCGGCGCTCGGCGACCGCGTGATGCTGCTCGCGCACTACTACATGGGCGGCGAGATCGTGAAGCTCGTCGAGCGGTACGGCGGCCACGTCGCGGACTCCTACCAGTTGGCACTCCAGACTCAGCGTCATCCCGAGGTCAAGATCTTCGTCGAGTCGGCGGTGCACTTCATGGCCGAGTCGATCGCGATCCTCGCGAACCCGGACCAAGACGTCTGGATCACGAACCCCAAGTCGGGCTGCACCATGGAGATGCTCGCCAAGGACCACATGGTGGGGCCGGTGTTCGACGATCTTCAATCCCGCTACGGCGACGATCTCCTCGTGGTCGCGTACATGAACACGTCCGGGCGCGTGAAAGCCCTCGCGGGCCGGACCGGCGGCGCGGTCTGTACGAGCTCGAACGCGAAGGCCGTCGTCTCGTGGGCGCTCGCCCAGAACAAGAAGATCTTCTTCGTCCCCGACCGCCATCTCGGCGAGGTCGTCGCAGGCTGGTGCGGGGTCGGCGCGGGAGAGATCTTTCAGTGGCCAGGCGGGCTCGAGGGTGCGGCGCAAGCGATCGCGGCCCTCCCCGCCGCCGAGCGCGAGCGCCTCGATCGCGCCCGCATGGTCCTTTGGGGCAGCTTCTGCGGCGTCCACACCGTCTTCACGCCGAAGCAGGTCGAGTACTGGCGGGCGCGCGGCTATCGCGTGCTCGTGCACCCCGAATGTCCGAAGATCGTGGTCGACGCCGCCGACGGCGCCGGGTCGACGAGCTATCTCTGGAAGGCGATGACGGACGCGAAGCCGGGCGACAAGCTCGCGATCGCGACCGAAGGGCACTTCGTCCGGAACGCGCGCGAGCAGGGCGCGCTCCGCGGCGTCGAGGTCGTCAACATGGCCGACGTGCCGCGCGACCAGTTCGGCGTCATGGGCTGCGGGTGCGCGACGATGTCCCGCAACGACCCGCCGCACCTGGTCGCGATCCTCGACCTCCTGGGCAAGGGCACCCCGCCCGACCTGAACCACGTGCTACCGGGCGATGCGGTGAACGAGGTGTCCGGCACGCGCGAGCGCCTGTCGGAGGCGGAGCGCGTGGTCCTCGTGCGCGACGCGCGGCGCGCGCTCGAGCAGATGATCGCGATCACCGAGCGCTGAGTCTCTTTCGCACCGGGCGCGCGGCTCCGACCTTGCCGCCCGCCTTTCGCTCTTTCGCAAGGCGGCGCGCCGTGTTCGGGTGAAACGTCAGCACCGGGATGGTCGCGTGCCGCACCACTTTCTCCGCGACGCTGCCCATGAGGAGATGGCCGAGCCCCGTACGGCCGACGGTCGTCATGACGATCACGTCGGCGCTGCGGGCGGCGGCACAGATCGCGGCGAGCGGGTCGGCCAAGACGACGCGGGTCCGCACCCGTGATCGCGCGGCGCGGCCGGCGACGCGCTCTACCACCTGCTCGAGCTCGCGCCGAACGTCGGTGACCAGCTCCGGCGTCGGCGTCCATGCGAGGTCCGCAGCGGGTCCAGCCATGCTCGCGTAGACGGGTGCCATTGCGTGCAACACCGTGATCGTGCCGGCCGGTCCTGCGAGGCCGTATGCGATCTCGAGGGCGCGTTCTGCATGGTCGGAGAAATCATAGGGCACGAGGATGCGGCGGAAGAGCCGCTCCATCATCGCGTTTGCCATGCTCCGCTCCTACTCCCGCGCGCGCGCGGATGCCACCGCGTGCTTGCGTTCATGCAGCGCACCAGCCACTACCTCGTCCGTGAGCGCCACGACGACCCCCGAGCACGCCGGCAGCAGGATCGGCGGCCTCGATCAAACCCTCGGCATCCGTCTCATGCGGAGCGGTCCCGACGAGGTCGTGCTCGAGTACGACGTCGACGATCGCCATCGCCAGCCCTACGGCATCGTTCATGGTGGAATGCACTGCACCGTCGTCGAGACCGCCTGCTCCGTGGGCGCCGCCATCGCGGCCGCGCCGCGCGGACAATCCGTCGTCGGTATCGAGAACCACACCAGCTTCATCCACGCCGTGCGTGCGGGGCGCGTGACGGTCACGGCGCGCCCGTTGACGCGCGGTCGGCGCTCGCAGCTCTGGCAAGCGGAAGCGCGGCTCGCCGACGGCACGCTGGTCGCGAGCGGCCGCGTCCGTCTGCTCGCGCTCGATCAAGGATCGGCACTCGCGGGCGAGCCGGTCGCGGTGAAGCGCAGCTGATCGTCGTCTTATCGTTCGGCGGCCACGAATTCGACGTCGCTCGGGAACACGAGCGACGACTTGCCGTCATCCCAATCGACCATCAGCAACGTGCGTCCGAGGTTCTCCATCCCGTAGCGCACGCGGCCCTCGAGATTGCGTGCGATCGGTGAACGCGGGTGCGGAACGGTCCGAAGAGCACGACAGCGGCTGCCTGTGATCACTCGATCCATCATGCGCGGTTCCTGCGCAAGTTTCATGCCAGATGACTCCCCGCGATCTTTCGTGGTTTCTCACGTCGCGGTGAGCGTAAGAGCTACAAATGATGCCGATCGCAGATGTAAATCGCGTGGAGCCGCGCGGACGAGCCACCGAAGCACGACGACCGTGCGGAAATGAGTCACCACTCGCCGCATGCGGCCGTGGAGCCACTGCAGTACTGCAATCCGACCCTCGTGCACGAGCGCGATGGTGATTATCGAAGCGTTCTCGTTGGCATTCCAAATGCTTCTTGAAACGGCAAAAGTCATGGCGAAGTCCTTGGCGCGTTCCGCACTCCACGGCTTCGCGTCTCCCCCTCGCAATGAAACACACACGCGCCGTCTCCTTCAGCCGGCTCCTCGGCCTGGCTGCGATACTCGTCGTCTGCGTTGCCGACGCTGAGGCGTACGCCGTTCGTCTGGCGTGGCGCCCGGTCGCGGGTGCTGCGGGCTACAAGCTCTACGCGCGCCAGAACGGCTACCCCGATCCTGTCGTGGTGGACATCGGTACACCCACCGCGGACGCGAGCGGCGTCCTGCACTACGAGCACGGCGGTCTCCTGGTCGAGAGCACGCACGCCTTCTCGCTCGCGACCTACAACGCCGCTCGGGTCGAGAGCGCGCGCTCGAACGAGCTGACCGTCGCGTACGCGACGGCGGCGACGATCGTCGACTCCGACGGCGATGGACTCGCGGACGCACAAGAGGACAAGAACGTGAACCTCACGCGCGAAAGCACGGAGACCGATCGGCTGCGTGCCGACTCCGATGGCGACGGCGTCAACGACGGGACCGAGGTGAACGCCGGCACCGATCCGCTGAACCCGAGCTCGCGTCCGGGTGGGGCCACCGCGACACGCACCGCGACGCCCGTGCGGACCGCGACGACGACGCCGACCCGCACGAAGACACCGACGCCGATCCCGACCGCGACCCGCACGCCGAGCCCGACGCGCACGGCAAGCAGAACCGCGACGCCGGTCCGGACGGCGACCCGCACCGCGACACCGGTGCGGACCGCGACGCGCACGGCAACGCCGGTCAGGACTGCCACCCGCACGGCCACGCCCGTCAGGACGAGCACGCGCACGGCCACCCCCGCACCGTCCCGGACCGCCACGCCGCGTCCGACCGCGACCTCCGCTCAGACGGTGAGCCCGACCGAAACTCCGCCGCCCGCAACACCGGTGCCGACGCCCATCGACGTCGGCGAGGTCCTTCCCCCGGTCATCCTCAGCGTCGAGCGGATCGACTGACGCTGCGACCGCTGATCAGTACTTCGGCGGGTGGTTCGCGCTGTGCTCGATGACGTCGCGCCGGGGCATGTCGGTGTAGACCGGCTTCCGGTTCTCGCGCCGGGCTCGGATGCATTCGACCAGGTTCTCGGTGTTGCCGAGCAGCAGCTGGTTCCGATCCTCGAGGTCGACCGCCGCAGTGAGGCTCGTCGTCTCGAGATTCGCCCAACACACCCGCTTCGTCATCTGCAACCCGAAGGCGCTGAACTCGCACATGCGCTCCGCCGTCTCGAGCGCAACGTCGACGACGGCGCCGTCGGGCACGACGCGCGACACGAGCCCGATGCGCTCGGCTTCCTCGGCGTGCACCTTGCGGCCCGTGAGGAGCAAGTCGTTCGCGCGGGAGGCGCCGATCAGGCGCGGCAGCAGCCAGCTCGCACCGAGCTCCGTGCTGGTCAAGCCGTTCACGATCCCGGTCGCATTGAACTCCGCCGACGCCGCCGCGAAGCGGAGGTCGGCGCCGAGCGAGAGGCACATCCCGCCCCCGTACGCGGGCCCGTTGATGGCGGCGACCACCGGTTGCGGGAGATCGCGGAGCGCCGGCACGATCCGCGAAAAGTGGCCCATTGCGAGCATGCCGATCCGCGCGAGCGACATGTCGTTGATCCCCGGGATCATGCCGGGGTCCTCGAGATCGAGGCCGGAGCAGAAGCCGCGGCCCTCGCCGGTGAGCACGACGACCCAGCAGGTGTTGTCCGCCGCGACCTGGCGCAGGGCCTCGTAGAGCGTGCTCATCAGCTCGAACGACATCGCGTTGAGGCGGTGCGGGCGGTTGAGGCGCAGCAGCGTCACGTGCGGGCGCGGCTTGTCGATCAGGACGAGGCTCATGTCGGTCTCCTCGGAGGCGTCGCGAGAGGGCGGCGCGGCATCATTTCGTGGGGAAGCTCCGGCGCGCGATCTCGCTGCGCGATGCCGCGACGAGCTGATCGCCGTCGGTCTCGGTGACGTCCCCGAGCGCGGCCCGCGCGGCGTAGGCGCGGAACTGGGTCTTGGTCATGTGGACGGCGGTTTCGGGCTTGGCGGCGAGCCGGGCTGCGAGCGCGTCGACCGCCGCATCGAGCTCGGCCGCCGGCACCACGCGATGCACGAGCCCGATCCGATGGGCCTCGGCGGCGTCGACGCGGTCGCAGAGCAGGATGAGCTCACGGGCCCGCGCGGCGCCGAGCTCGTGGATCAGACGCGGCGTCCCGCCCCAGGTGAGCGGGATCCCGAGGTCGACCTCGGGCACGTGAAAGAGCGTGCCCTCCGCGGCCACGCGGAAGTCGCATGCCGCGGCCAGCACGACGCCGCCGCCGACGACATGGCCGTGCACGCGCGCGATCGTGACGACCTCGGCGTTCTCGACGGCACGCGCGGCGCGGTGGCCGATCTGCGCCGTCCAGCGCCGCTCGCGCTCGGTCGCATCCGACGATGCCGCGAGCCGCATCGCACCCGGAGGATCGCCGCGATCGGCGCCCGCACAGAACGACGGCCCGCGACCGCCGAGCACGACGACCCGCGTGGTGAAGTCGGTGGCGAGCGACGTGAAGAGGGTCGCGATCTCCTCGAGCGCCGTGCCGTTCAGGGCGTTCCGCTTGTCGGGACGGTCGAGCCACACGCGCAGAATCGGACCCTCGTAGGTGACACTCAGCGTCTTCCAGTTCATGGCGGGATCTCGTGGGAGGCGGCGGCAAGCTACTGCCCGCGCGTCGGCGTCGTCAAGACGAGTCGCCGCCTTGCGCGCGCAGAACTGGGCTGCGAGAACCACGGCGCATGTGGGCGGTCACGCGGCGGGCGCTGAAGCTCTTCGGCGAGAGCGGCATCTGGAAGGTCATCAGCGCCGTCCACACGTGGCTCTATCGCGTGACCAGGGGCCGCATCGGACACGAGGCCGGCGGACTCGCGAGCCTGCTGCTCACGACGACGGGCCGCCGTTCGGGGACCAAGCGCACCGTCGCGCTCACCTACGTCCCCGACGGCGACGACTACGTGGTGGTCGCCTCGAACGGCGGCGCCGACCGTCATCCGGCATGGTGGCTCAATCTCCAGACGGCGCCCGCGGCCATAGTGCAGGTCGGGCCGGACGTCGTGCCCGTCGTCGCGCACGCCGCCGACCCCGCCGAGCGGCAGCGCCTCTGGCCGACGCTCACCGCAGCCAATCCATTCTATTCGCGTTACGAGCTTCTCACCGCGCGTGCCATCCCGGTCGTCGTTCTGCGACCCCGCGGGCACGCGTGACCAACCCCCCAGGAGGATCGATGTCCGTCACGATTCGTCGCACCCTGTTTCGCGTCGCCGCAGCCGTAGCCCTGGCTTCGTCGCTGGCCGCCACCCCCGCGTTCGCCGAACGCTACGAGGACCGGTACGAGGATCGGCGCGGCGGCTACAACGACGAGTACATCTTCGTCGCTACCAAGTCCGCCCTCGACATGAACGTGCATCCCGTCGCCAAAGTGCCCCTCATTCCGGCGACCCTGATTCTCGACCTGCTAGCGCTGCCGTTCGAGATCGTCGCCGGCTTTTTTTGATTTCGTCCCCGGCTCGGGGCGGTGTGATCGAGGGGGCGAAAGGCCCCCTCGACCTCCGCTATAGTGGCGCGACGGCAACCGCCCCCGAACCCACGCCGCCCGGAGCCACTCGCGCATGCAGAGCTACGCGTACGACCGCCTCTCCGTCATCGACAATTCCTTCCTCGCGATCGAAAGCCCGACCACCCATCAGCACGTCGCCGCCGTTCTGATCCTCGACGCGGGGCCGCTCACGCGCCCCGACGGCGGCATCGACATCGACACCATCCGGACGTACATCGCGTCGCGGCTCCATCTGATCCCGCGCTACCGCCAGCGTCTCGCCACCGTCCCGCTCGGCAACCGCCTGGTGTGGATCGACGACGAGCACTTCAACGTCCACTACCACGTGCGGCACGCGAGCCTGCCGCGCCCTGGCGACGAGCGCCAGCTGAAGCGGCTCGCGGCGCGCATCGTGTCGCAGCAACTCGATCGCGCCAAGCCGCTCTGGGAGATCTGGGTCGTCGAGGGGCTGGAGGGGAACCGCTTCGCGCTCGTCGCGAAGACCCACCACTGCATGGTCGACGGCGTGTCAGGCGTCGACCTCCTCGCGGTGCTGCTGAGCCCGCACGACGGCAAGGACTTCAGCGCCGGGCCGACCTGGATCCCGCGTCCCGCCCCAACGCCGCTGCAGATCTTCCGCGACGAGTGGCTGCGCCGTCTCCGCGAGCCGATCGAGGCCCTATGGGAGACGCCGTGTCCGTTCGGCTCGCCGCTCCACCTCCTGTCGAGCTTCTGGGAGAACGTGGGCGCGCTCGGCGAGGCGCTCGGCGCGGCTGCCCGACCCGCGTCGGCGACGCCGATCAACCTGCCGATCGGACCCCACCGCCGCTACGACTGGCTGACCCTCGACCTCGACGACATCAAGGCGGTGAAGAACCGCCTCGGCGGCACCGTCAACGACATCGTGCTCGCGACGGTCGCGGGCGCGCTCCGGACGTTCCTCGAGAGCCGCCGCGTCAACGTCGACGTGCTGGAGCTCCGCGCCAGCATCCCGGTCAGCATTCGAACCGACGAGCAACGCGGCACGCTCGGCAATCAGATCGCGCTCTGGGTGACGGAGCTGCCGGTCGCCGAGCGGGACCCCCGCCGCCGTCTCGACAAGGTGCGCGCCAACACCGCGCGCCTGAAGGAGTCCCGCCAGACGCTCGGCGCACAGGTGCTGGCGGCCGTGAGCGAGTGGACGAGCACGACGCTCCTGTCGCTCGCGGTGCGGCTCAGCATGCGGTCGCGGCCGTTCAACCTGGTCGTCACGAACGTCCCCGGTCCGCAGATCCCGCTCTACATGCTCGGCGCCGAGCTGCGAGACTGCTACCCCATGCTGGCATTGCTGCAGAACCAGGCGCTCGGCGTCGCGCTCTTCAGCTATGCGGGCAAGCTCTCGTGGGGCTTCATCGCGGACTGGGATCTGATCCCGGATCTGCACGACTTCGTGGTCGCCATCGAGACCTCGTTCCGCGAGCTGCAGAACGCGGGAGGGACCGGCGCGTCCCCGGCCTGAGGACGCTACACGCGGGTCAGCCGCTCGATCACGCCGCGGTGGTGCGGGTAACGCTGGACCAGCTGCACGCGCTCGCCGAGCTCGAAGTCGGCGAAGTCGAAGCCCGGGGCGACGGTGCAGCCGACGAGCGCGAACTCGCCCTGCGACGCCACCTCGGCCGCGAACCATGCGCCGGCAGGAATCACGACCTGCGGCGAGTCGCCGCGCACAGGGTCCCGGCCGAGGCTCGCGGTCGTGAGCGCGCCCTTCCCGTCGGCGTCGAGGATCACGAGCGTCACGGCGTCACCGGCATAGAAGTGCCAGAGCTCGTCGGAGCGGATGCGGTGGAACGCCGAGAACGCGTCGCGCGTGAGCAAGAAGTAGACGGCGGTCGAGAACGCGCGGGCGCCGCCGAAGCGCTCCGGCAGTGCGGGCGGAGCGATGGTCTCGCCGGCGCGGTACGTCTCGCGGAAGTAGCCGCCCTCGGGATGCGGTCGGAGATCGAGGCGCTCGATCCAGAACGTCGCGTCGTTCACGCCCGGAGGGAGTACACCCAGGTGCCGAACCACGCCAGCGACAAGAGGTACGCGGCGGCCTCCAGCGCGGGGAGGAAGACGACGGAGAAAAAGCCGGTGAACGCCGCGACACCGAACGCGATGCCGGCGTAGCGCCACCGGCTCCGGTCCTGCCAGATGGGGTACGCGATGAGCGCCGAGGCGCCGAAGAGCGCGTGCCACTTCATGATCGTGAACGGCCGGAGGCGCGCGAGCCCGTCCGTCATCGCCGCCGGGTCGGTGGTCTCGGCGAGGCGCAGCAGCTCGCGGTTCTCGAGCAGGTCGCCGAGCCACATCACGACCGGCAGGACGAGCAAGAACCGCGCGAGCGGCACGGGCAGGCGGCCGCGCGCGCGCAGCAACAGCACGATCCCGACGTAGAGCGCCGGGTAGGCGATCATGAAGAGGAAATCGATGCGGTTCCCGCGGTTCATGCCCGCCACGGCGCCCGGCCGCGCCGGGTGCTCGGCGTGCCCGAGGATGCCGAGCACGTGCTCCGGGGTCGACGCGAGCTCGAAGCCGATCACCGGGCTCACGAACCCGGGTACGTTCTGCTCGACGGGAGCGACGGGAAAGATCGCCAGCATGACGATGCTCAGCAGCAGCACGACGGCCCCGCTCACACGCAAGAGGATGATCGCCTGACGTTCCGCCGGCACGGATCACTCCTTTCCGTAGCGCTCGCGAACGTACCCGCCGAGGTAGGGCGCGAGCTCGTCCAGCGCCGTCCGTTCGGTGCAAGGATACTCAGCGACGTACGCCGCGCGCGCCAACAGATGGGTCGCGGCGGGCGTGGTCAGGAACTGAAAGGCGATCGCGAGCAGGCCGCGGATCGGGACGCTCGCTCCCGTCGGCGCGAAGAAGATCACCGCGGCGAAGATGATGAGAGAAACCCCGAGCGTGCCGGCCTTCCCCGCCGCGTGCATGCGGCAATAGACGTCGGGAAAGCGCAGGAGACCAACCGCGGTCACCAGCGTCAGGAACGTGCCGAGCACGAGCGGCACCGCGACCATCACATCGAAGAGCGACGGCATCATCGGAAGAGCCGTCCTCGCTCGAGGTAGCGCGCGATCGCCGCCGAGCCCAGGAACCCGACCAGCGTGAGGATCCAGACCGTATCGAAGTACAGGTCCGATCCCCACACCATGCAGAGGATGCAGATGATGCCGACGAACTCCATGGTGATCGTGTCGAGGGCGATGGCGCGATCCGCCGCCCGCGGTCCAGCGATCAGGCGGAGGATGGTGAGCGCCACCGAGATCAACAAGGCCGCGAGGCACAGCTCACACACGGCCTGGAGAAAGGGGCTCATGGGCGCGTCCATTTGAGGATGTTGGCCTCGAGGGTCGCGCGGACGTCCCGCCGCACCGCCTCCGGATCGTCGCCCACGTGCAGCGCGTGGATCAGGATCGTGCGGCGCGCGCGATCGACGTGCACGGTGATGGTGCCGGGTGTCAGCGTGATGGCGTTCGCGAGGCTCGTGATCTCGAAGTCCGTCGCCGCCTCCATCGGCACCTCGATGAATCCGGGGCGGATGGCCATCGTGGGCGCCAGCACGAGCTTCGCGACGTCCAGGTTCGCCCTGGCAAGCGCCTTCAGGAAGATCAAGCACCAGCGAAGGAAGTAGTAGGCGCGCCTCACCGACGCGGCTCCCCGAGCACCGCCGTGACGTACGCCCGCGGGTCCGTGATGTCGGTCGCGGCGTCGGCAGCCAGACGCAAGAACGGCTGGGCGGCGAAGCCGATGCCGATCGTCATGGCGACGAGCACCGCGGTCGGCACCATCAACGCCCGGTAAGGAGCCGCAGGCGCGGCGAGCTCGCTGCGGCCCCAGAACACGTACGTCCAGATCTTCCCCATCGAATAGAGGGTGAGGAAGCTCGTCACGAGCGAGATCCCCACGACGACGTAGTGACCTCCGCCGAGGCCTGCCCGCAGCAGAACGAGCTTGCTGAGGAACCCCGAGAAAGGCGGCATGCCGGCGAGGGACATCGCGGACACCAGAAACAACCCGGCGACGCCCGGGGCGAGATCGAGCACGCCGCCCATACGCTTCAGCTCCTGCGTCCCGCTCACGCGCTCCACGATGCCACCGATCAGGAAGAGGCTCGATTTCACGATGATGTGGTGCATCACGTAGAAGATGGTGGCGGCGATTGCCGCCGTCGCGACCGAGGCATTCGACGCGAGACCAACGCCCATCACCATGTACCCGACCTGGCTGATGATGTGCCATGAGAGAATGCGACGCACGTCCCATTGGCACATCGCCCCGAGCACGCCGAGCAGCATGGTGAAGCCCGAGAGCACGAGGATCACCTGCAGGGCGAGCTCGTGGCCCGGTTGGCGGAACACCAGCACGAACACGCGGAGGAGCGAGTAGACGCCGACCTTGGTGAGGACTCCGGCAACGTAGCCGCTCACGCCGACCGGCACCACGGGATAGGAGTCGGGCAACCAGCTGAACAGCGGGAACGTCCCGGCCTTCAGCGCGAAGACGACGAGCAGCAGCATCGACACGGCCGTCACCAATGCTGCCTGCTCGCCGCCGAGACG
This sequence comes from Polyangiaceae bacterium, assembly GCA_031400185.1. Classification (GTDB taxonomy): domain Bacteria; phylum Desulfobacterota; class Binatia; order UTPRO1; family UTPRO1; genus UTPRO1. The sequence continues at coordinate 4,251 of JANNPN010000019.1, read as the reverse complement.
CGCGGTGCGCTCGGAGAGGTCGGCGAGATTCAGGGTCCCCACGGTGGTGTAGACGAGACCGCAGCCGACCACGAACAGCGTCGATCCGATGCTGTTGATCGCGAGATAACGCATGGTCTCCCGGACCTGGGCCTTGGTGGCCCCCACCATCATGACGCCATACGAGCCGAGCAGCATCACCTCGTACCCGACGAAAAGGTTGAAGAGATCGCCTGTGATGAACGACCAGTTCACCCCCAGCAACAGCACCTGGAGGAGCGGATAGAAGAAATACTCCTGCTGCCGGGGCTCGACGGTCCAGATCGTGTAGATCGTCACCAAGGTGCCGACCGTCATCGAAAGGCAGAGCATGATGCACGCCAGCCGGTCGGCGACGAACGCCACCCCCCACGGTGCTTCCCACCCGCCGACGACCATCGTCTGGATGCCCTGCTGATCCACGAGACGCAGCAACCAGAAGACGAAGGCCGTGAGCCCGATGCCCGAGGCGACCGCGAGCGCCTTCTGTGCGGCCGGCTTGCCGGTGAGCAGCGCGAGGAGGATCGCGGTCAGGAACGGCACCAGGACCGGGAGGATGAGTACCCTCACGTCAACCCCTCCGGGTCGTCGGTGCCGTGATCGAGATAGACGCAGTAGCTGAGCGTGAGCAACAGCGCGCCGACGGCGAAGCTGATGACGATCGCCGTCAAGATGATGTCGGGCGGCAACGGGTCCATGAGCGGCGTCTGCGCGGCGGAGGTGCCGACAAACGGCGCGTCCCAATCCGGGGCATAGCCGCCGCAGACGATCAGGAGCAGGTTGGTCGCGTTCGAGTACATGCCGAAACCCATCACCACCCAGATGAGGCTCGGCCGCAGGATCATCGAGGTACCGGCCGCGAACATCACGCCGATGACGGCCGCCATGACGAGCTCCATCTCAGCGCTCCTCGAGCCCGAGCTCGACGAAGATCGTCATCAGGGTTCCAAGGACGATCAGGTAGACGCCGAGATCGAAGAACGTCGCCGTCGGAACGTGGAGATGTCCCAGCAACGGCAGATCGAAATCCAGGACGCCATGGTCCATGTAGGTGAACCCGCGCACCATGGGCACCACGCCGGTCGTGACGGAAACGAGCAGGCCCACGACCGACACCCGCCACCAGGGGATCCGCGCTGCGCCGGTGAGGCCAAAGGCGAGGAGGTACATGGCCCCGGCGCTCGCCGCCATGACGCCCCCGATGAACCCGCCGCCCGGGAGGTTGTGCCCCTGCCAGAAGATCAGCACAGAGATCACGACCTTGATAGGCACGGCGAAGCGCGTCGCCGTCCGCAAGACCGGGGAGTCGATCATTCGTTCACCCTCCGTCGCGCGCGCAGCAGCCCGTAGATGCAGAGGCCCACCACGACCAGCACCGCGATCTCGCCCTGCGTGTCCATGGCGCGAAAGTCCACGATGATGACGTTGACCGCGTTGTGTCCGCCGGCATCCGTGAGGCTGCGCGCGAGGTAGTCCTGGCCGAGGTTCCTGGTCTCGCGGAAGCGCGACCCGGTCGCGAGCACCACCAGGACGAACATCACGAGACCGACCGCGATCGAGAGGCCCGCGTTCCATGCCCTCCGCCCGAGCGACGGTGCGCGCGTCCCGAACGCCGGCATGAAGTACAGCACCAGGAGCACGAAGATGGTCGAGACGGTCTCGATCAGGATCTGCGTGAGAACGATGTCGGGCGAGCGATAGACGACGAAGGCGAAGGCCACCATGAAGCCGACCGCGGTGAGCGCGATCGCGGCCGCGAGGCGGGTGGTCGCCCGCACGACTGCGTACGTCGCGCCCAGCAGCAACCCCGCGAGCGCGAGGCCGTACCAGGTGAGGTTCGAGAGGTCGACCGTCGCGTCCTGGAAGGAGAGCCCGCCACGTTCGAGCGTGAAAGACGTCAGCGCGACCGTGAACACCAGGATCACGGAGAAGTACCACCGCAGCGAGCCGCTCTGCCACCGACGACTGAAGCGCGTCGCTACCGTCGTGACCCCCTCGATGCCGCGGTCCCAGAGCGATTGCATGGTCGGGGCGACGGCGAGAGCCGTCTGCCAGCCGCCGACGACGCTACGGCCCAGGTAGATCATCGCGCCGAGGGCGGTGGTGACCAGCGAGAGCCCGAGTGGAGCCAGATGGGTTGGCACGAGCGCCACGTGCAGGTGCCCATGCGGATCGGACGAGAAGTCGTTCACGAGCTGCTCGGTGAATGGCGTGAGCCCCGCAAGACCGAAGCCGAGCGCGAGCGCGGCCAACGCGGCGGGAGGAAGCCAGAGTCCCGGCGACTCCCCGTGATGGTCGTGCTCGTCATGACTCGCCACCCGAAGGGGACCGAGAAAGATGCCGAAGATCAGCTTGCAGGTCGCCGCGAACAGGAACGCGTTCGCCACGACGACGACGGAGATCACCGCCGGTCGAAGGCCTGCCACGCTGCCGAGGGCAACGTTGGCGAGCAGCTCGGCGTAGAGGCCCTCCTTGGCGAGGAAGCCGAGCAAAGGCGGCATGCCAGCCATCGAGAGGCCCGCCACCACAGCGATCGCGAACGTGATCGGGAGACGGGTGCGGAGGCCGCCGATGTCACGCAGATTCCGGCTGTGTGCGGCGTGCTCGACGATGCCCACCACCAGGAAGAGCGTGCCCTTGTACGTGGCGTGCGAGAGGATCTGGAGGGCGTCGAGGTTGGGGGCCCTCAGACCGTAGACGAACGTCACGAGCCCGAGCGCGCCGACGGTAGTGAACGCGAGGAGCCCTTTCAGGTCGGTCTCGCGAAACGCCCGGTAGTTTCCAATCCACAGGGTGGCGAGGCCGACGGTCGCCACGACGGGAAACCAGACGTCCGACGCCCCGAAGATCGGCAGCATGCGCCCGAGCAGGAAGATGCCGGCCTTCACCATCGTTGCCGCGTGCAGGTAGGTCGAGACCGGCGTCGGAGCGACCATCGCGCCCGGCAACCAGAAGTGAAACGGGACCTGAGCCGACTTGGTGAAGGCGCCGCCGAGGATCAGCAGCAGCGCCGGAACGAACAGCGGCGACTCGGCGAGGGTTCGCTGCAGGCTCGCGCTTCCGGCGAGCGCGCTGATGCCGTAGGTCCCGGTCACCTGGCCGACCAGGACGAAGCCCGCCACCATGGCGAGCCCGCCGAGCGCCGTCACGAGCAGCGCGGTCATCGCACCGCGCCGGGCGATCTCCTGCTCGTACCAGAATCCGATCAGCACGAACGAGGTCAGGCTGGTGAGCTCCCAGAAAACGAACAGCAAAATCAGGTCGTCGGCGAGCGCCACGCCCAGCATGGCGCCCATGAACGCCGTGAGCGCGGCGTAGAACCGGCCGAGGCGGCTGCCGCCGAGGTCGGAGAGATAGGCGAGCGCGTAGATCCCAACCAGCGCGCCAATCCCGGTGATCAGCAGTGCGAAGAAGAGGCCGAAGCCGTCGGCGCGCAGAACGAACGCGATGTGCAACGCCGGTATCCACTCGGCGTGGAAGACGGGCGGCCCGGACGCCGAGCTCACGAGCAATCGGAGCGCGAGCCCGAACGAGATCGCGGCCGCAAGCGGCATCACGACCCCGATACGCGCACCGACCGTGCGCCCCGCGAGCAAGGCGATCAGGGCCGCGCAAAATGGCAGGCCGACGATCGCGGGGAGCAGAGCCTCGGCGCCAGTCATGTCCCACCCGCGGCGGACGCCTCGTCATGCACCTCCGCCCTCCCCCCTCGTTTCATGCAGGGGGTACCCTATCCGCCGAACCGGGGCGCGCAACAAGTACCGCGAGCGAGGCGCACGTCGCGCCCCGCTCGCGTGAACACTCGCTAGTCGCGACGGTACATCGCGATGACGCAGGCGCCGCCGAGGCCGAGGTTGTGCTGCAACGCGACCCTCGCACCTTCGACCTGACGCTCGGACCCGACCAGGCCGCGGAGCTGCTGGTTCAGCTCGAAACACTGCGCGAGCCCAGTCGCCCCGAGCGGGTGGCCCTTCGAGAGGAGGCCGCCCGACGGGTTCACGACCCACTTGCCGCCGTAGGTCGTCTGGTCCTCGTCGATCAGGCGCCCCGCCTCGCCCTCGCCGCAGAGGCCGAGGCCCTCGTACGTGATGAGCTCGTTCGGCGTGAAGCAGTCGTGAAGCTCGATCACCTGCACGTCCTTCGGGCCGAGGCCGCTCTGCTCGTAGACCTTCTGCGCCGCCGCCTTGGTCAGGTCCTGCCCCGACCATCTTGATCATCGACTGCTCGAAGCTC
>JANNPN010000009.1:0-15420 GCA_031400185.1 Polyangiaceae bacterium | reverse complement strand
GCGGCGGCGCCGACCTCGCGCAGGTGCTCCAGGACTTCGACCAGCCGGTCGCGAAGCTTCGCTACGAGGACGGCGCATGGTCGGGCCTCTACCGCCACGTGCTCAAGGTCTTCCTCCTGGACGCGCAGCACCGGGTGCGGGCGATCTACAGCACGGGATTCCTCGACCAGGTCCTCGTGCTGAACGACCTGAAGACGCTAGCCGCCGACCAGCCCTAGACGATTGGCGATGTTGTTGCGCTGCATGTTCGACGACCCGCCGACGATGGGCATGCAGACGACGTCGCGGACGTAGCGCTCCATGTCGTACTCCGCGGCGCAGCCGTAGGCGCCGAGGATCTTCTGACAGGCGAGCACGATGTCGACCGCGGTCTCGGCGATGAAGAGCTTCGCCATCGACGTCTCGACGCTGCACGGCCGCCGCAGGTGGGCGAGCCAGGCCGCATGGTAGAGCATGTGCGTGCAGGCTTGCAGGCGCGTGCGCGCGTCGACGAGCGCGTGTCGCACTGCCTGGTGCCCCGCGATGGGCTTTCCGAACTGCACGCGCTCCTGCGCGTACGTCCACGCGTCATCGACGGCGGCCGTCGCGATGCCGAGCGTCACCGCGGTGATCTCGAGCTTCTCGACGTCGAGCGCGGGGCCCGCGAGCATGCGCCAACCGTTGTTCCACCCCGCGTCGCCGCCGACGATCCGATCCGCCGGCACCACGACGTCCTCCATCGTGACATCGGTGGTCTCGGCATACCGCAAGCCGAGGTGATCGATCGTCGTGATCGTAATGCCGGGGGACGAGAGCGGCACGAGCACGAAGGACAGGTTGCGGTAGCGGGGCGCGTCATCGTCGGAGCGAACGAGCGTGTACATGTAGTCCGCGACCCGCGCCGCCGTGCACCAGCGCTTCGTCCCGTTCAGGACGACGCGGTCGCCGTCGCGCTTCACGGTCGTCGTGACGCTCGCCAGGTCGCCGCCGACGTCCGGCTCGCTGAGGCCGTACGCGAAGAGAATCTCGCCGCGCGCGAGCCGGGGCAGGAGCTCGCGCTTCTGCGCCTCGGAGCCGTTCTCGGAGATGTTGAGCCCGCCGTAGAACGCACAGTGGATGAACGGCCCCGCGATCGCGGCGCCGCGGCGTGCGAGCTCGTCGATGACCGCGATCGCGGCGACGAGGTCGCGGCCGCTCCCGCCGTACTCCTCGTCGATCGTGAGTCCGCAGACACCGAGCGCCGCGAGCTTGTCGAACACCGCGCGATCGAACGTGCTGCGCTTGTCCCACTCGCGGAGCTTCTCGCGCGGCATCTCCGCCGCGGCGAACCGCTTCAAGGTCGCACGCAGCTGCGTGATGTGCTCGGGCTCGTCCGCGAAGTACATGCTCAGCGCTTTGGCTTCCCCGGCGTATAGATCGTCGTTGGCAGAGTGGCGACCTTGCCCTTCGAGGCGACTCCGACCACCTTGCTGCTCCCGCTCTTGTCGACGGTGTCGATGCGGATCACCGAATGCAGCGGGATCAGCGTCTGGTCGACCCGCTCGAACTCGTGCTTCAGCTTCTCCTCGGAAGGATCGACCACTACGCTCGAGCGCTCGCCGAAGAGAATCCCTTCGATCTCGATGAACCCGAAGAGGTTGGCCTGCCCGACCTTCTGGCAGTAGACCTCGTAGACCTCGGCGTCGTTCCGGAACGTGACTCGATAGACCCGTTTTTTTGCCATGGCGGGCGAGAGTACGGGCACGCGAGGGGGTCTGGCAACCGACCGTGTACTGCTCGGCGCCCGGGGCCGCAGTTGCTCGGCGCCTGAGGCTGCCATTGCTCGGCGCCTGGAGCTCCGATGGCTCCGCGCCATTGGCGCCTCTGTCGGGCCTCCGGTAGGCTCGCGCGCCATGAGCGATTCGCACGGGCAGGCAGCTCTCGACCAGCTGGTTTCGATCCTCGACCTCGAAGAGCTCGAGCTGAACCTCTTCCGCGGCCGGACGCCGAAAGAGGATCGCGTGCGCGTCTTCGGCGGTCAGGTCGCCGGGCAGGCGCTCGTCGCCGCCGGGCGAACGGTCGAGGACGGCCTCGTCGTGCACTCGCTGCACTCGTATTTCCTGCGCCCAGGCGATCCGTCGATCCCGATCGTGTACCAAGTCGAGCGTCTCCGCGACGGGAAGAGCTTCACCACGCGGCGCGTGGCCGCCATCCAGCACGGCATGCCGATCTTCAACCTCTCGGCGTCGTTCCAGCGCCCGGAGAACGGCATCGAGCACCAGATCGGGATGCCCGAGGCGCCCGATCCCGAGTCGCTGCCGACGTTCCGCGAGCGCGTCGAGCCCTACCTCGACAAGGTCCACCCGGATTTGAAGAAGTGGCTGCAGCGCGAGCGCCCGATCGACATGCGCTACGTGAACCCGCCCGACTATCTGCATCCCGAGAAGCGCCCACCGCACCAGCAGGTCTGGATTCGCGCCGACGGCCGGCTTCCCGACGGACCGCTTCTCCTGCACCAATGCATCGTCGCGTATGCGTCCGACATGACGCTCATCGACACCGCGACGCTGCCGCACGCGATCCCGTGGTTCGACCCGCACGTGCAGATGGCGAGTCTCGATCACGCGATGTGGTTCCACCGGCCGCTGCGCGCCGACGAATGGCTGCTCTACGCGCAGGAAAGCCCGACCGCAACCGGCGCGCGCGGATTCACGACCGGCCGCCTTTACACGCGCGCCGGCGTGCACGGCGTCTCGGTCGCGCAGGAGGGCTTGATCCGCCAGCGCGACGAGGCGAAGCGCCGGCGCTAGGGCGAATCTACCGATCGTCGGATCGTCGCGACACGGCCGATGTCAATTGATGCGGGTCGTGTGCCCCTGCCAGTAGCGGTCCTTCAAGAGGCGCTTGTAGAGCTTCCCCGTCGGGTGGCTCGGCAGCTCCGCCTCGAAGTCCACGGAGCGCGGGCACTTGATGGGCGACAGGTGCTGCCGGCAGAACGCGATCAACTCCTCGGCGAGCGCCGGCCCCGCAGCGCCCATGTCGACCGGCTGCACGACCGCCTTCACCTCCTCGCCGAACTCGTCGTTCGGTACGCCAAACACGGCGACGTCCTGCACTTTGGGGTGCGTGACGAGCAGGTTCTCGGCCTCCTGCGGGTAGATGTTCACCCCGCCCGAGATGATCATGTTGGCCTTCCGGTCGGTGAGATAGAGGTAGCCGTCGGTGTCGACGTAGCCGATGTCGCCGATCGTCGACGCACCGTCGGGCCGCCGGCTCGCGCGCGTCTTCTCCTCGTCGTGCAGGTACTCGAACGTGCTCCCGCTCGCGAAGTAGATGGCGCCGGCCTCGCCGGTCGGAAGGTCGTTGCCGGCGTCGTCGAGGATGCGGATCGTGCCGAGGAGCGCCCGGCCGACGGAGCCTTTGTGCGCGAGCCACTCGGTGGAGCTCAGCGCGCAGAGTCCGTTGCCTTCGGTTCCACCGTAGTACTCGTGGATGATCGGCCCCCACCACGCGATCATCTGCTCCTTCACCGGAATGGGGCAGGGCGCGGCGGCGTGGATCGCCGTCGTGAGGCTCGAGAGGTCGTAGCGTTCGCGAACCTCCGCCGGCAGTTTCAAGAGCCGCACGAACATCGTCGGCACCACCTGCGTGTGGGTGATGCGATGCCGTTCGATCAGCCGCAGGAACTCCTCGGCGTCGAAGTGCTCCATGATGACCGACGTGCCGCCGAGGCGCTGGACCGCCAGGTTAAAGCGGAGCGGCGCCGCGTGATAGAGCGGCGCGGGCGAAAGGTAACGCGTCTCCGCGCTCATGCCGTAGAGCGCGGTCACGAGCGTGAGGAGCGGGGTCGGCGAGCCCAGCGGATCGCCGCGAAGCGGAAACTTGACGCCCTTCGGACGCCCGGTCGTGCCCGAGGAATACAACAGGTCGGCGCCCTCGAGCTCGTCTGCGATCGGTGTCGACGGCTCGCCGGCGATCGCGGCCTCGAACGACTCGTAGCCGGGCATCGTGCCGTCGACCATCAGCTTGTGGCGAACGTTCGGGATGCGCTCGCGGACCGCCTCGGCGAGCGGCGCCAACGCCTTCGACGTGACGAACACCTTGGCGCCGCAGTCGTTCAGGATGTACTCGAGCTCGCCCGCGGTGAGGCGCGTGCTCGCCGCGGTGTAGTAGAGGCCGGCGCGCTGCGCGCCCCAGACGACCTCGTAGAAGCGCGCGTGGTTCTCGAGGCAGAGGGCGATGCCGTCGCGCGGCGCCAGCCCGAAGCGGCGGAGTGCGTGCGCGAAGCGGTTGGACGCCGCGTCGAGCGCGCCGTAGGTGACGGTCTCGCCGCTGGTGGCCGTTCCAGCGGCGCCTTGGGAGGGCACTTGAACGGTGCCTTGCGAGGGCACTTGAACGGCGCCTTGCGGCGCCATGACGTAAGCGACCTTCCGGGGATCGCTCGCAGCGTGCGCGCCGGGATGCATGCCGGGGGTCAGTCGTGATCGGGGTGGAGGCGGCGCTTCGGATGGAGACCGCCCGTGTGTCCCATGAACGGAGGATGGATGGAGTAGCCGATCAGCTCCTGCACCCGTTCGGAGAACGTCGCGACGACCTCGAGCGGGATCGCGAGCGTGTAGTTCTCCTGCTGGCGCGCCCACGGCTCGCAGTACTGGGTCGAGAGCGCGAGCCGCGGCGCGGTGCTGCGATTGGCGCCGCCGCGGTGCCAGAGCGTGCCGAGGAACACGATCGCCGACCCCGCAGGCATGACGGCCGGTTGCAAACGCTCGTCGCCGGGGCTCGGCGCCGCCGCCGCGCGCATCAGCGTGTTCTTGCCCCCGACCGCGCCATGCCCGAAGCGCGATTCCTGCGTGAAGTCGGCCGACGTGACGATGCCCGTCGGCACGTCGTCGCCCCATCGGTGGCTGCCGGCGATGACGTCGGTGGCACCATTCTCGGCGGTGAAGTCGTCGATCGCGATGATGGTCGCGAGACTCACGGCCGGACGCGGCCGCGGGAAGGGATAGAAGCTGTCGTCGAAGTGGACGCCCTGCGCCGCCTCGCCCGGGTGGATGCAGATCGCCTGCGCCGCCGTCAGCAGGTAGTTCGGCTGCAGGAACACGTCGCAGATCGCGAGCACGCGCGGGTGCTCGACGATGCGGGCGAAGACCGGCGCCAGCGCGGGGAGCGTGTAGATGCGCTGGGTCTTGAGCCCCTCGAACGGGTTCCGGCCGAAGAGCTCGCGCGCGAGGTGCGGGGCGAGGGCTTCGCGGACCTCGTTCAACTCGGCGGCCGAGAGCAGACCTTCGACGACGACGTAGCCGTCCGCGTGCATGCGAGCGACGTCGTCGGCGACCACTTCGTGAGCGACGGCGGGCATGGCCGGCACCATGCCATCGTCGCTTCGCTCGGGCTAGGAGGCGGACCCAAGATTCGACCTCCGCGCGCGGAGCAGGCGGCCGAGCGCGAGCGAGCCGGGGGTCTACGGTGAGGGAGAGATCCCCCGTGTGCACCAGGCCCGCATCGTCTTGACGCACCGTCGTGCCTTTTGCACATGTAGCCGCCAGGCAATCGCAGCCCCACGAGGTGCCCATGAGCGACCATTTCGACGTCGTGATCCGTGACGGGACCCTGGTCGACGGCACCGGCGCGGCCCGCCGGCGCGGCGATCTCGGGATCCGCGGGGGCACGATTGCCGCGCTCGGCGCGGATGTGCGCGGCAGCGCGGCGCGCACCATCGACGCCGGCGGCTGCATCGTCGCCCCGGGCTTCGTCGACATCCACACCCATTACGACGCGCAGGTCTTCTGGGACCGCATGCTGACGATCTCGCCGTGGCACGGGCGTCACGTCGGTCGTCGTCGGAAAGCCGCTCCGGCGCGTGCACGACTTGCCGGCCGGCGCAGACCGCCTGGTCGCCGACGCGACCGGCATCCGCGCCGTGCTCGTGAACGGGACCGTGATTCGCGAGGACGGCGAGGATCGCGTGGATCCCGACGGCGCGCTTCCCGGCCGGGTGCTGCGAGGAGGACGCGCATGACCGTCGACATCATGCCCATCATCTCGCCGGAGCAGCGCACGGCGATCCTCGGCGGCAATGTCGCAGAGCTCTTCCAGATCGACGTCGCGGCGCTGTCCGGAATGTCGAACGACGGAGCGGAGCGACTGTCGTGAGCATGGCCCGACGCAAAGCCGGCGACCTCGCCCGCGAGTCGATCGCCGCCGGCGATCCCGTCGGCTGGTTCGACACGCTCTACGCGCAAGCGGGCGGGGACCCGAAGGCGATCTCCTGGGCCGACCTGGCACCCAACCCGAACCTCACCGCTTGGCTCGACCGCGAGCAGGTCGAAGGCCATGGCCGCCGTGCGCTCAAGATCGGCTGCGGACTCGGCGACGACGCCGAGGAGCTGTCGCGTCGCGGGTTCCTCGTGACCGCCTTCGACGTGTCGCAGACCGCGATCGATTGGTGCCTCGAGCGCTTCCCGACGACGACCGTGCGCTACGTGGTGCACGACCTGCTCGCGCCGCGGAGCGAGTGGGAGTGCGATTTCGACTTCGTCCTCGAGTCGTACACGTTGCAGGTGCTCCCACCCGACGTGCGCGCCGAAGCGATCTCGCGCGTCGCACGCTTCGTCGCGCCAGCGGGCGATCTCCTCGTGATCGCCCGCGGCCGCGAGCCGAGCGACCCGCCGGGTGCCATGCCGTGGCCGCTCGTCAAGACCGAGCTCGACGCGTTCCGCGCGGCCGGGCTCGAGGAGCTGCGGTTCGAAGATTTCGTCGACGCCGAAACGCCGCCGGTCCGGCGCTTCCGTGTCTGGTATCGACGGCCCTGACGGGCCGAACGACGGCCCGGGCGGCCGAACGGAGGCCGTGATGCCGACCTACGAAGGCAGCCGTCATTGCGGAAGGTGCGCTTCCGCGTGACCGGGACGATCGCCGACCCGTCGGACTGCAACTGCTCGATGTGCACCAAGAAGGGCATCGTGCACTGGATCGTGACGTGGCCAGCCCGCGCGCCGTCCAACCCGGGACCGGCGTTGGCGGGAAGGACGGAGCTCAGGACGGAACGCGTGCGACGACGATTTTGAGCGGGTGGCGGTCGTCGGGCGACGGGAAGTCGTCTTCGGGTGTCAGCACGTCGATGCCCGCGAGCGGGCGCCCCGCCTTCGCGGCTGTACGTTCGAGCGTCGCGAGCCAGTCGTCACGCTGGACCTCGGGCACGTGGTTGGTCGCTAGCACGACCCCGCCCGGCGCGGTCGCGAGCAGCGCGGGCTTGAAGAGCGACGGATAGTCGCGGACGACGTCGACCGCGCCGTACTTGCCCTTCGCCCAGCGCGGCGGGTCCAGCACGACGAGGTCGAATTGCCGGGCGGCGCGGCGGGTGAAGGCGCGGGCGCGCTTGCCGTGCGTCGGCAGCGCGAGCCCGGCGAGCTGCCGCACGACCGGGATCACGTCGTCGTCGATCGTGACGAACCGACTCTCGAGCTCGGCTGCATCCGTGTCGCCGAGGTTGCGGGCCGCGTTGGCACGGCCGACCGCGAGCGCCGAGCGCGCGAAGTCGACGTTCACGACCTCGCGCGCGCCGCCGGCGAGCGCCGCGACCCCGACGCAGCAGGTGTATGCGAAGAGGTTCAGCACGGTCTTTTCAAGGGCGTTCGCCTTCACCCAGCGGCGTCCGGCGCGCAGATCGAGGAACAGCAGCGGATCCTCGCCGCGATGGCGCGGGCGGACGTCGTACGCGAGGCCGAGCTCGTGCCCGATGGGTGCCTCCAGCGCTGCATCCGCGCGCGCGGAGCCACCGACGCCCTCGCCGCGATGGTTCCAGCACGGCGTGAGCTCCGTACCGAGCGTATCGTTCACGAGCACGGCGGCCGCGTCGAGCTCGCCCTCGGCGAGCGGCGCGCGCCACGTCTGCACGAGGAGGATCGGTCCGTAGCGGTCGATGGTGACGCCCGGCGCATCCTCGACCACGCCGTGGAGGAGCCGCACGCAGTCTGTGCCCTCGACCGCGAGCCGCGCGAGCAGGTCGCGTCGCCGCGCGAGCGCCGCGGCGAGCGCCGCCGTGATGCTCACGAGCCTGTCTCCCGCAGGGTCAGGTCGCGGCGAGCGACTCGAGCGCGACCGGGCCGCGGATCTCGTCGACGGCCAGGCGCGACGGCTCTTCGAGGTCGTAGCCAATCGTCATGGCGAAGGATCGTCGATGCGATCGGAGTGCCAGCGAGGCCGCACTGGAAGCCCGCGAACGTGCTGTGCCGCCGCGCGACTGCGCGGGAAGTTCGACCGACGAACGGCAAGGCGTACTGGAACACCTGACCGTCGCTATCCGAGCGCGCCCGCGACGACGAGCTCCGTTACGCGCTCCTCGTCGTAGCCGAGGATGGTCTCGAGGACGTACTGGTTGTCGCGACCGAGCGTCGGTGCGGAGGCATGGGCGGCTGCCGGCGTCCGTGAAAGCCGGAACCGCGAGCCCTCGATCGGGGTCGTCCCGTAGGTCGGATGCTCGACCATCTGGACGTGCTCGCGGTGGGCGAGTTGCGGGTCGGCGACGAGGTCGGCGCTGCTCGCGCAGAGCGCAGCCGCGATCCCGGCGGCTTGCAGCGCGGTCTCCGCGGCGGGCGCGTCTTGTGTGGCCACCCACGCGCCGACGCGTTCGTCGAGCGCGTGGCGGTGCGCACGGCGCGCGTCGGCGGTCGCGAATCGCGGGTCCTCCGCCAGCGCGGCCTGTCCCATGACGCGGGCGAGGGCGGCGAAGCCCGTGTCGTCGTGGACCGCGATCGCGAGCCAGCGCTCCTCGCCGCTCGCCGCGTAGACGCCGTGCGGCGCGTACTCCGGGTCGGTGTTGCCGTTCGGCGTCTGGACGCGTCCGTTCACCGTGTAGTCGAGCATCGCCGGCCCGAGGAAGTGGATCGACGCCTCCGCCTGCGCGACGTCGATGTGCTGCCCCTCGCCGGTGCGGCGGCGATGGTCGAGTGCCGCGAGGAGCGCCGCGACGCTGAAGCGCGGCGCCACGTAGTCGGTATAGGCGCCGAACGGGCCGGCCGGCGCACGATCGGGCCAGCCGCACAGGTTGCCGAAGCCCGTCATCGACGCGGCGAGGTTTCCGAAACCGGCATACGTCGCGAGCGGGCCCGTCTGACCCATGAGGCACGTGCTCAGCATGACGAGCGACGGATTCACCGCACGGAGCGCCTCGTAGCCGATGCCGAGGGCGCGCATGGTCCCGGCGGTATATGCCTCGCAGACGACGTCCGCCCAGCGCACGAGGTCGAGGAACACCTCGCGCCCGGCGGTGTTCCCGAGGTCGAGCGTCATCATGTGCTTCCCGGCGTTCGCGTTCTGAAAGAGGACGGCGCTCTCGGGCTCGGCCGGGAGCTCGTGGAACGGGGCGACGGTGCGGCAGATGTCGGTCCGGGTCGTCGACTCGATGCGGACGACGGTCGCCCCGTAGTCGGCGAGCACGCGGGTCGCCGCCGGGCCGGCGATCGCCCACATCAGGTCGAGCACCTTCACGTCGGCGAGGGCGGCGCTGGCGGCCATCAAACGACTCCCTCGGCGGCGAGTCTCTGGAGCTCAGGCGCCGTGAGGCCGAGCTCGTCGCCGAGGATCGCGCCGTTGTGCTCGCCGACGGTCGGCGGACGGCGGCGATACCCGATCGGGGTCGCGCCGAGACGCGCGAACGGTCCCGGGTAGCGGACGCTCCGTCCGAGCTCGGGATGCGCGAGATCCTGCCAGTAGCCGCGCGCCGCGAGCTGCGTGCTCTCGACGACCTCGCGCGTCGTCGCGACCGGCGCGATCAGGAGGTCGCGCGCGAGCGCCGCCGCGAGGAGCTCGGCCTTGCTCTTGGTGCGAGTGAAGGCCGCGATCACGTCTTTCAGGCGATCGGTTTCACCGAACGACTCTTCCCCGCTCAGCATCTGCTCGAAGAGGCGCACGTAGTCCTTGTCGCGCGTCGCCTCGTCGCAGCCGCCCTCCTCGTGGATCCAACGCATGAGCCGACCGGTGAACGGCCCGACCGAGGGGCCGAAGAGGAACGTGATCGACACGTGGCCGTCGCTCGCCGGGTAGACGAAGCGCACCGAGAGGGGACCGAGGCGGACGCCGCCCGACGCCCGCCGCGCGTCCGGGAAGCCGACGGCGGACGCGAGAATGTAGGACTGGGTCGCGAGCGCCACCGCCTGTTGGGCCGAGACGTCGACGTGCTGCCCGTGACCGGACCGTACGCGCTCGTGGTGTGCGATCAGTGCGGCGCCGGCCGCCTCCGCGCTCGCGTGCGCGTACGCCTGCGGCACGCCGACCCGGACGGGCGGCCGGTCCTCGTCGCCGGTCAGCAGCAGCGGACCGCTCGCCGCCATCAGGACGAGGTCGCTGTCCGCCCAGCGCGCTTTCGGCCCGGTCTGACCAAAGGGCGTGATCGAGACATAGACGATCCTCGGGTTGAGGGCCGCGACGTCCGCGTAGCCGAGCCCGCGCTTTTCCTGGACCCCCGGCGTCTCCGACTCGATCAAGAAGTCGGCGCCGAGGATCAGGCGGTGGAGCAGCTCGCGCCCGGCGTCGCGATCGAGGTCGAGCGTGACGCTGCGCTTGTTCCGGCAGTGGGCCCACCAATGGAGCGAGCGGTCCGGATGCGGCGCGTCGTCGACGAAAGGCCCGATGCGGCGCGCGCGCGATCCGCCGGGCGGCTCGACCTGGATCACGTCGGCGCCGAGGTCGGCGAGCATCTGCCCGCACAGCAGCCCGCGCTCGTTGGTCAGGTCAAGGACACGGTAGGGGCTCAGCATCGCACGCGGTCTCCGCGGCGGCTCGTAGCGACGCGGCCAATCGGTGTAAAGGCCCCTCGCCGGTTGCGAGAGCCGAGGACAGCGGCGTAAGGTCCGGCCATCTCGTTCCTCGATGGAGGTCACGATGGGTCTGCTCGACGATCTGCTGGGTCAGTTGGCCGCCGGTCCCACAATGGCGAACCGCCAAGCGCCGCGCGCCGAAGCCGCGGGCGGCGGTTCGAGCATGCGCAGCATCCTGATGGCGCTCCTGCCGGTCGTGCTGATGATGCTCCGTAGTCGCGGGAGCAACGAGTCGGCGCCGTCGGCCGGCGTCGGCCGCTCGGCTGGCGGCGGCCTCGGCGACCTCCTCGGTCAGGTGCTCGGCGGTGCCGGTGCGGCCGGGGGGCTGGGTGCGATCCTCGACGGCCTGCAGCGCGCGGGATTCGGCGACCAGGCGCGGTCGTGGGTCGGCACCGGCGAGAACCTGCCGCTGCCGCCGGGCGCGCTCGAGCAGACCTTTGGGCAGGGCGGGCTCGCGGAGATCGCGCGGCGCGCGGGACTCAGCGAGTCGGACACCTCGCGTGGGCTTGCCGAGCTGATGCCCGAGGTGGTGAACCACGTCACGCCCAGTGGCTCGGTGCCCGACGGTGGCGATCTGCTTCGCAGCGTCGACGACCTGGCGCGGCGGCTCGGCGTATAGAAGTCCGACCCACAACCGACCTCCGCGCATGGCCAGCAGCGGAGGCGTGAATTCATGTCGCGACTCGAGGAAGCCGAGGTCTTCGTGGCGGTCGTCGACGCCGGCGGCTTCACGGCCGCGGCACACGCGCTCGGCGTCACGCAACCCGCGGTCAGCCGGCGGATCGCGGCGCTCGAGGCGCGGCTCGGCGTGCGCCTCCTTACGCGCTCGACCCGACGCTTGCGGCCGACCGACGTCGGCGCGGAGTTCTACGAGCGGGCGCGCCGCGCGCTCGCCGAGCTCGACGAGGGCGAGTGCCAGGCGGCGGCCACGAGCGCGGAGGTGCGCGGCAACCTACGCGTCACGGCGCCCCCGGCGTTCGGGCGCCACGTGCTGGTGCCCGCGGTCGCGGCGTTCACCGCAGTGCACTCCGCGATCACGGTCGACCTCGTGCTCGCCGAGCGCCGCCTCGATCTCGTGGAGGAGGAGATCGACCTCGCGATCCGCATCGACGACCCGGGGCGCGCGTCCGAGCTCGTCCACACGCGTCTCGGCGATTTCGCCGTCGTGACGTGCGCAGCGCCGTCCTATCTGCGGCGACGCGGCACGCCGAAGGCGCCGTCGGAGTTGGCGCGTCATGCCTGCCTCCTCCAAAGCGGTCCGACGCGCGGGACCATCTGGTCGTTCGCGGCGCGTGCGGCGAACGGACGCCGCGCCGCGGAACCGGCGACGGTGGCGGTCGCGGGTCCGCTGCGGACGAATGACGTCGCGGCGATCGCGGCGGCGGCCCGCGCCGGCATGGGGATCGCGCGCCTGCCCGAGTTCCTGGTCGCCGCCGACCTCGTTGCCGGCGTGCTCCGCCCGGTGCTGCCGCGCTTCGCGACGCGCCGCGTGGACGTGTTCGCGGTCTACAGCCAGCGTCGCCATCTGCCGGCGCGGACGCGCGCGCTGCTCGATTTCCTGATCGGCCGCGTCCGGGGCAAGCGGCGGTGAGCGACGAAGTCGGATGCGCAGGTCACGACGACGTCGGCGCGGCGCTCGACGTGCAGATCGGTTGGTGCCGGAAGCTCGACGCCCCGTTTACCGCGCGACTCCTCGCGGTCGTGCGCGACCACATTGCCGGCGAGCGCGCGCTCGCGGCGCTCGTCGTGCCGTGGCGGGGGAAGCCGCTCGCCGACGCGTTGCCGATTCGTCTCGCCGGCGCGCTGCATGCCCTCGTGCGGGCTCTGCGGCGCCGATTCTCGTAGTGCACGATCGTGCACCTCTTGCCGCACGGCGGACGGCGTGCGAGATTCCCCGCCGGCCGCCGTTCCACCTTTCGCACCGTCCACGCGCACAAAGGAGTGTCCCATGACCGAGCATGAAGAGTTTCGTGACTACTGCCGCCGTTGGCTCGCCGAGAACCGGCCGCCCGCGCCGAGCTTCCGGCTGCCGCTCAGCCCGATCGAGGTCATGACCGAAGAGCAACGGCGCTACCTCTGTGCGTGGGAGAAGAAGTGCTACGACGCGGGCCTCATCGGGTGCGACTACCCGAAGGAATACGGCGGCGGCGGCCATAGCGGCTTCCAAAGCATTGCGTCACAAGAAATGGGACGCGCGCAGGTCCCGTACATGATCAACGTCATCGGCCTCTCGATGGCGGCGCCGACGATCCTCAATCACGGCACCGAGGAGCAGAAGCGCAAGTTCCTCCCGGCGCTCCTTTCCGCCGACGAGATCTGGTGCCAGGGCTTCTCCGAGCCGAATGCCGGCAGCGACCTCGCGAATGCCCAGGCTTCGGCCGTCCGGAACGGCGACAACTGGATCATCAACGGCCACAAGGTGTGGACGAGCCTCGCGCACTTCGCGAGCTGGATGATCATGGTCACGCGCACGAGCAGCGACCACAAGTACAACGGCCTCACGTACTTCATCGTGCCGATCGCCAACACCAAGGGCGTGACGGTGCGGCCGCTCATCAAGATCACCGGCGAGACGGGCTTCAACGAGGTGTTGTTCGAGGACGTGGTCGTGCCCGACACGTACCGCGTCGACGAGATCGGCAAGGGCTGGACGGTCGCCATGACGACGCTCTTGTACGAACGTGGCGCTGCGGAAGGTGCTGGAAGCGGCGGCGGGATCTCGCTCGACGAGCGCATCGGTCAACTCATCAGTCTGGCGAAAAGGACCAAGCGCGACGGCAAGTTCGCGTGGGACGACGCCATCATTCGCGACCGCGTCGCCCAGCTCGCGATCCGTGTCGAGGGCATGCGCCAGGTGCACCGCCGCATGCGCGTCGAGTCGCTGACCGATCACCCGATGCGCTTGCCGCTCCAGGCGAAGGTCACGGTGAGCGAGCTCATGCAGGACATCGCGGCGGTGGCGCTCGAGATCGAAGGGCCGGCGGCGAGCCTCTACGTCGGCGACCCCGCCGCGCCCGACAACGGCCAGTGGCCGCTCGCATACCTGAACTCGTACGGCTTCACGATCGCGGCCGGCAGCAACGAGATCCAACGGAACATCCTCGGCGAGCGCGTCCTCGGCCTCGCGAAGTCGAAGTAACGCGCAGCGAAGGAGAGAACGATGGCACAGCCCAAGGATTTCGGTTTTGGCGCGGAAGAGCAGATGCTGCGCGACGCGGCGCGGAAGTTCCTGAAGGACAACTCGCCGATCGAGAAGCTTCGGACGCTCGTCGCGAAAGACCACAAGATCGCTTACGAGAGCGACGTCCAGCCGCTCGCATGGGACGAGAAGATCTGGAAGCAGATGGTCGAGCTCGGCTGGACCGCGCTTGCCGTCCCCGAGTCCGCGGGCGGCGCCGGCATGAAGATGATCGCGGTCGCTGCGCTCGCCGAGGAGATCGGGCGAGCGGCGCTCCCGTCGCCGCTGATCGCGACGCTGATCGCGACCGCGGTGCTGTCGCAGGCGAAGAGTGACGCCGCCAAGACGTGCCTCGAACGCGTCGTCGGCGGTGCCGCCGCGTCGCTCGCCGGACCCGGCGCCGACGGCTCGTGGCTTCCCGACGCGACGGCGATCGTCGCGGTGACCAGCGGCGACGGCGCCGTCCTCGAAGGCACGGCCCCGTTCGTACAGGACGCGCGGAAGGTCGCGTTCTTCGTCGTCGCCGCACGGGACGCGCAGGGCGTCGGTCTCTACGCCGTCGCGGCCGACGCGCCGGGTGTGACGATCCACCCCGACCGCGTCGTGGATCTCACGCGCGACCAGGCGCACGTCGAGTTCGAGTTCGACGACGTGAAGGTCGACAAGTCGGCGGTGATCGCCGCGCCGGGCGCCGGTGCCGGCGTCGTCGCGGCCGCGCTGCCGTCGATCCTCACCATCGTCGCCGCCGACCTCTGCGGCGCCGCCGAGTGGCAGCTCCAGACGACCGCCGAGTACGCCCGCGTCCGCACCCAGTTCGATCGGCTGATCGGTTTCTTCCAGGCGGTGAAGCACCCGATCGTGAACGTCATGATCGACGTCGACCGTGCCCGCTCACTCACGTACGCGGCCGCGTGCGCAATCGACAGCGATCCGACCGACGCGCTCCGTCTCGCGCGCATGGCCAAGGCCGCCGCGTCGGACGCGGGCTCGTTCGCGTCGAGCCGCTCGATCCAGCTCCACGGCGGCATCGGCTTCACGTGGGAGTGCGACGTCCACATCTACGTGAAGCGCCAGAAGCACAACCAGTTCTACTTCGGCGACGGCCCCTACCAGCGGGGGAAGATCGCGGAGCTGATCGGCAAGGCGGCGTAGCGCGAGGGCGGCGCGCTCGCATCAGGCGTGGAGCATTGGCCGTCGACTGTTCGATTGGGGCGAAGCTTCCTTGTGTCCCTGTGTTTCAGTCCCCTCCTGATCGGGGATCGTTCTGCGACATCAGCTCCCGCCCGCCGACCGCGCGCTCTACGATGGTTTCCGTTTCAGTCCCCTCCTGATCGGGGATCGTTCTGCGACCTGGCACTCGGCATCCGCCTCCCGGAACGCGCCGCCGGTTTCAGTCCCCTCCTGATCGGGGATCGTTCTGCGACTCATCCAGGCCCACGGGTCGGACAGCCACCGGGTTTCATGTTT
>JANNPN010000465.1:0-4359 GCA_031400185.1 Polyangiaceae bacterium | reverse complement strand
CCGCCTGGCTCAAGTGGAGACTCACCCTTTCGTAGCGCCGGCGGTCAGGCCGGCGCCGGTGAGGGCGCACCCGCCGGGAGGTGCAAGATCCCCGCTTACTTTGCCAGCACTTCCGGCTGGTTTGCTGGAATCTGCAAACCGAGCAAGTTGGCCAGTGCAGCGGTCGGCGACGAGCCTTCCTGCGTGACCAGTTCGCCGGTCTGCGCATGTTTGGCAACTATGGTTGGACCCGACACCTTGCAACTATTCGCAGGTCTTGCGTGTGCTCGCCAAAGGCCTGCGCAGCGTCGCCCCACCCCCACGAGCACCGGCCGCTGCGCAAGGTGTTTCCATAGTGCTCCGCCGCGTGAGCCGGAGAGAAGAGTCGTGAAGCGGCCACACGCGCAGCGGCTCTCTGCTGTCTCTTGGCTTTTCTCAGATCGCGCGGAGGCCGGTGATGGAGGCGCGGGGAGTCGGCTCGCAGGCGTTTGGCGAGCACACGAAAGACCTGCGAATAGTTGGAAGGTGTCGGGACGGGCGTGCGAGACGTGCGCCGGCGAGCCGACTCCCCGCGCCTCCGTGGCAGCGACGGATCACGCGGGATCACTGGCATGCCGCAGCCACGCTTCGACGCGTGCGCGGTCGGTCGCCGGGACCATCATCGTGGACCGCGGATTTCGCCATGCGGGCGTGCGCTGGAACGTGACGCGCGCGTGGGTCGGTAGGCGCTCGGGTTCGGTGAGCGACCACGACGCGAGATCGCGCCATGGGCAATCGCCGCGGACGCGGCCGCGGCCGTGGATGCCGGCGGCGTCGATCGTCCACTCCTGCGGCAGGAAGCGCACGACCGGATAGATCGCCGCGAGGATGAACGGCAGGCCGAACGGCAAGGCGAGCAGCCAGATGACGTCGAGCGAGTGGGCCGCCGGATCGGGATCGCGAATGACGAGCGCGAGCGTCCCGATCATGAGAAGCGGGCTCAGGATCTTGAGCATGAAGAGCGGGCGGCGCATCGTGCGGACGGCGACCCACTGGCGAGCCGCCGCATCTTCGTGGAAGTGCACCGGCGCCATCACGAACGCCGGGCTTGCTACCACACCGTGTAGACCATCATGAAGCCGGCGGCGGTCATGAGCGTGAGGCCGACCAGGAAGACGGTGTCGAGGATCCGGATCAGCACCCGCGCCACGCGCTCGCGCGTGGTCCGGAGCGCCGTGAAGATGAGATAGGTGCACGTCAGGAACAGCAGGGCGCAGAGCGCGAAGAGGTCGTCGATGAAGCTCGTCGCGAAGTTGCCGGTGCCGATCGTGTGCATGAGGGCCACGACCGTGACGCTGATCCCGGCGAGCGTCCCCGATACCGACAACAGGTGCAGCAGCTCCTCGCGCACCCAGACGTCGGATTCCTTCCGCATCGTCATACCCAAGGGAAGCACGAACACGACGGTCGCGATAGGCGACCTCCCGCCTTGCGCTACCGAACCAGCGGAGACTCGTCCGGCGTGAGCCGGGTCAGCCGGACGCTCGCCTCCCAGAGCGCCGCCGCGCGGGTCGTGTCGTACGACGCCTCCGACGACGGCGCCTCGCCCCAGCGCGCGTGCGACGGGAAGTACTTGCCGGAGATGCGCTCGAGCGACGGGTCGAGCACGAGCCGCGCGAGCGCCTCGCCCGCCTTGTCGGCGGGGTTGATCGCGGGCGTGAAGCGGGTCGCGACGCGCGCGATCGCCGGCAGCACCCGGAGCCAGACCCAGCGGAGCGCGGGCGGATACTCGCGCGCGAGCCCCGACCCGGGGACGAGGCCCGGCTCGTAGGCGTTCACCGAGAGCGGCCGTTCCTTCGAGACGATTCCGGCCGCCGCGATCCGGCGGATGAGCTCGTACGTGAACCAGACGTTGCAGAGCTTGCTGTTGACGTAGGCGACGCGCGGGTCGAAGGCGTCGGGCTTCGCGCCGCCGCTCTGCGCGAGCACGTCGAAGTGGCCGATGTCGGGCTTCGGCATGCCGGTCCGGAGCTTCGGATCGTGCACGCCCGACGCGACCACCATGATCCGCGACGGGGGGTTCGCCGCGAGCCGGCGGAGCAGCAGGTTCACGAGCAGGAAGTGCCCGAGGTGGTTCACCGCGAACGTGCGCTCGAAACCGTCGGCGGAGAGGATCACCTTCTTGCCGCTCGTCTGGAGCCCGGCGTTGCAGACGAGCGCGCGGATCGGGACATCGCGCTCCTCGATCTCCTTTGCAAACGATCGGATGGCGGCGAGCGAGCCCAAGTCGAGCCCCATCTCGCTCACGTCCTGGTTGCCGGTCTCGCTCTGCAGCCGCTCGACCGCCGCCTTCGACGCCGCCCGGTCGCGGCTCGCGATGACGATCGGCAGCCGCTCGCGCGCGAGCTTCCGGACGCACTCGTACCCAATGCCGGAGTTGCCGCCGGTCACCAGGATCACGCCGCGTCGGCTCATGGAACGCGCGCCGTCCGAAAGCGCGTCGCGGAGCGCGCGCGCGCCTTCGCCGCCTCCACGTCGCGGTCGCGCGGCGGCGCATGCGTCACCAGCCCGTCGAGCAGCTCGTGCGCGACCCGCGTCACCGCGTCGACGGCGCGCGCGAACGCCGCCTCGTTGGTCTGCGACGGCCGCGTGAAGCCTGCGATCTTTCGCACGAACTGAAGCGCGGACGCATGGACCTCCTCGTGCGTCGCGGGGGGCTCGAAGTTGTGCAGCGTGCGGATGTTCCGACACATGGGACGGCTCCTTTGCTCGTCTGCGGTCAGCGGAGCGCCGCGGCGGCGCCGACCACGAGCATACCCAGGAGCGCGAGAAATGCGACCAGGAACGACGCCGATCGCGCGAGCTTGAGGTCGGCCCAGTAGCACAGCATGTGGGCGATCCGGCCCGCGACGTAGAGCGCCGCGCAGACGTTGAGCGCGCCCGGCGCCGCATTGTGCAGCACGCCGAAGAGCGCCAGCAGGATGAAGGCCGCGATGCTCTCGTTGGTGTTGGCATGGGCGCGCGCGGCGCGGAACAAGAAAACCGAATGGTCCCCGCCGACGGCGGCCCCCGGGACGTGCCCGGCGCGGATGCCGGCGACGTCGAGCACGATCAATTGCACGAGGAGCACCGCCCCCATGATGCCGAGGCACCAGACGGTCGTCGCGTAGGGCAGCAGCCAGTCTTGCATCATGCGGTCGTCCTCCTGCGGTCAGGTCGTGAGCAGCTTGGTGAGAAAGCGGGTGAACCCGGACGCAGCGAGCCCGCCGTCGGCGAACCCAACGCTCGCGTAGAGCGCGCGGGCACGCTGGTTCTCGTCGAGAACCTCGAGGGTCAGCTTACCGCACCCGCGCGCGCGAGCGCGTGCCTCGGCCGTCGCGAGCAGCGCGCGGCCGACGCCCTGCCCGCGCGCCTCGGACAGCACGGCGAGGTCGTGGATGTTCAGCAGCGGCCGCGCCTGGAACGTCGAGAAGCCGAAGAAGCAGACCGCGACGCCGACCGGCCGCTCGTCCGCAAACGCGAGCAGCACGAGCGTCGTCGGATGGGCCCGGAGGCCGGGGACCATCCGCTCCCGCACGTCGGGAGCGAGCGGCGTCCCGCCGCCCATCGGGTCGCCGGCGTACGACATCACGAGGTCCACGATCGTGGCGGCGTCCTTCGGATCGGCGAGGTCGGCGGCGCGGACGGCGATCGTCATGGTCGGACGCATCTAGCCAGAGCGGCCGGCTATGACAACGACGCGGGCGTGCGCCGCGCGAAGCACGAGCACGAGCCCCCTGTACCGCGAGCGAGCCCGCGCCGGCGCGACCGTGCGAGTGAGAAGAGCCGGCCTGAGAAGAGCCGGCGTCAGAAAAGCCGGCCGACGAGCGCCGGGACTGCCTGCTCGACGCGCAGCACGCGCGGCCCGAGCGCGACCGCCGCGAAGCCCTGCCCGGCGAGTGCCCCGAGCTCATAGTCGGTGAAGCCGCCCTCCGGCCCCAGCGCGAGCGTCACGGGGCCGTGAACGGCGCGCGGGCACTCGGACGCGGCGCGCGGGTGCGCGACCAGACGACGCGTAGCGGCGGCGAGCGCGGGCAGCTCGTCCTCGACGAACGGCTTGAAGCGCCGGTGCCGGCTGACGGCCGGCAGGATCGTGTCGCCCGCCTGCTCGAGCCCGAGCACGAGCTGCTGCTCGATCGCGGCGTCCGTGAGCAACGGGCTCTCCCAGTAGCTCTTCTCGACCCGCCACGCGGCGACGAGACAGAGCCGTTTCACGCCGAGGGTCGCAACCGCCTGCAGCACCCGCCGCACGACCTTCGGCCGCGGCAGCGCCAGCACGAGCACGAGCGGCAGAGGTGGCGGCGGATCGCGGTCGAGGATGACGTCGACCTCGAGCCCGCCCGCGTCGAGGCCCGCGACGAC
>JANNPN010000456.1:0-2498 GCA_031400185.1 Polyangiaceae bacterium | reverse complement strand
CGGCAGCGGCCGCGACACCGGTTGCCGCTGCTCCGGCGCCTGCCGCGGCCGCCGCACCGGCTGCCGCCGCGGCCGCGGGCGGGCTCACGGCGGCGCTCAACGCCGGCGAGTTCGCGCTCAACTACCCGGTGAAGCCCGACGAGGACCTGCTGCACGCCTACTTCCACGACCTCGTCGTCCGCTTCCCGGACTGCAAGGTCGGCAAGGACGGAGCGCCGCGCGATCACCACGAGGAGCCGCTCGATTGGGAGTGCAAGATCGGCCAGTGCGGGCTCTGCACGGTCGAGATCGTGGAGGGCGCGGAGAACTTCGTGCCGCCCGATCCCGGCGGCATGGAGCGCCCGACGATCGAGAAGGTCCGTCAGCTCGACTGGGATCCCAAGAAGTATCGGCTGGCGTGCGTCGCGAAGATCAAAGGTCCCGTGAAACTGACGATTCCACCCGCCTAAGCGCGCGAAGCAGGGAGGGCCCGGAGGCATGCGGAGAGCGGTGCGGAAACCTAGGTTGGACGCGAACACGAGGGCATGGCGGGAGCTGGCGCTGGCGGCCGTCGTCGCGTCGACGATCGCGGCGTGCGGCGGCGGCGGCGGACAAGGCGAGGGACCGGGCACCGGTCCGCCCCCGGCGGCGACCGCGCCGACCCTCGCGCGCGACGAGGTGCGCTCGCTCCTCGAGCACGCGGCGCGCGCGGTCGACCGCGACATGGTCGTCGCCGTGAGCGATCGCCCCGGCAACATCCTCGGGGTCGCGGCGAACTTCCCGATCGACGCGGCGGCCTGCCGGACGCCGAACCCGCCGCCCGGCTCGGACTGCGCGAACGCGAGCTTCGCCGTGCAGCTCGCGCGGACGGCGGCGTTCTTCAGCGCCGACCAGACGCCGCTCACCTCGCGCTCGATCCGCTTCATCAGCGACATCCACTTCCCGCCGCGCATCGACAACAGCGGCGCGGCCGCCCTCTTCGGCATCGAGAACACCAACCGCGGCTGCAGCTTCGACGCGGGGCTCGGCGACGCGCTCTTCCAGCCCGGCATGCTCGTGCCGCGCGCACGGAGCCTCGCTGCGACGCTCGTCGACCTCGACGGTGGTCCCGCGCTCGCGTGCCGCAGCGGCGGCTCGACCGTGGGCTGTACGACCGGCATCGCGACCCTGCCGGGCGGCGTGCCGATCTTCAAGAACGGCCGGAACGCCGGCGGCATCGGCGTCGTCATCCGCGGCAGCAACCCGGGTCCCGACTCGGAGGCGGCGAAGGAAGGCAACGTCGTGTTGCGCCGCCAGGACGGCGACCCGGACTTCGACGTCGCGGAGTTCGCGGCGCGCGCGTTCGCGGGCGATCCCAAGGCCTTCATACCGACGATCGTGAACAAGGGCCTCGTGAACATCTGCCTGAACGAGGTGATCGCGAAGCCGGCGTGCTGTACGGCGACGCCCGCGTGCTCGCTCAGCATCTTGCCGGACGTCTCCAACATCGACCCGGTCATCTTCATCGACGGCATCGAGGTCCCCGAAGTGGCGGACAATCCACCGGTGGAAGCGAACGCGGGTCCGGTCGACCGGACGTTGTCGTTCGTGCTCGCGCCGGCCGACGCCCCGAATGCGCAGATCGTGCCCGGCGGGTGGCTCGTCGGGCCGCTGCCGTCGTCGCCCGGCGCTCAGCCGATCAGCGCCGCCGAGGTGAACGCGATCATCGACGCGGGCGTCGTGCAGGCGCGAAAGACGCGCGCCGCGATCCGGCTCCCGCTGGAGGAGCGCACCGCCATGATGCTGGCGGTCTCCGACACCAACGATACGCTGCTCGGGCTCTTCCGCATGGACGACGCGACCGTGTTCTCGATCGACGTCGCGGTCGCGAAGTCGCGGAACGTCATCTGGTTCAGCAATCCCGCGATCGACCCGCAGGACGCGCTCGACAGCCCGGGCCTCGGAGTCGTGATCGGGACCGCGTACGATCCGGGCACGGCGATCACGAACCGCACGCTGAGCTTCGGTGCGCAGCCGCTCTTTCCGTCCGGGATCGACGGGACGCAGCCCGGGCCGTTCCGCAGCGTCTTTCTGCGCGACAGCGCGACGCCGTGCACCAACGGTCTGGAGCCGGCGAACGGGCGGCAGAACGGCATCGTCTTCTTCCCGGGCAGCGCCCCGCTCTATCGCGACGGGGTGCTGATCGGCGGCTTCGGCGTCAGCGGCGACGGCGTCGAGCAGGACGACATCGTGACCAACGCCGGCGCCAACGCCGACCCGGGGTTCGAGCCGGCGTCGGAAATCCGGGCGGATCAGGTCAAGGTGCGCGGGGTGCGGTTGCCGTACCTCAAGTTCAACCGCAATCCGAACGAGTAGCGGAGAGACGCGCCGATACAGGATGCGGAGCGCGAGCACGGTTTCGATGGCACAGGACGGAGACGACAAAGGGCTCGACGAGCACACGCGGATCGGCGGCGCGCCGCCGACGCTCCCCGGTGCGCCCGCGCCCTCCACCCCGGCGCAAGCGCCCGCGCCGCCGC
>JANNPN010000430.1:0-18300 GCA_031400185.1 Polyangiaceae bacterium | reverse complement strand
GGTCGCCCTGCAGTTCGTGAACTTCCGCGACTGACGCCGGTGGGTTCGCGCTCACCGATGCGTCCGCGTCGCGGCGCGCGCGTAAAGGACGGGCGCGCGGACAATACCCATCCGTTGAATCGCGGAGCGTACCAGGACCGCATCCCGCTTTTCGAGTCGTTCTTGCGCTTCGCCGAGGCGCTTGCGCGGTGTTCGCCCGAGACGACGCACCGGAACGGCTGTGTGCTCGTGAGCTTCAACCTCGAGCGCGTGCTTGGCGCCGGGTTTTCGGGAGGTGCCGTGAGCGCACACGAAGCCGCGCGCCGAGCGCGTGGCGGCAGTCACCTCCACGCGGAGGAGCACGCGCTCCTGATCGCGGGCGCGGTCGAGAAGGACAAGTTGATGTTCGTGCGGGAGGCGCCCTGCTATCTCTGCGCGGTCCGCGCCCTCAATAGCGGCGTCAGCCACGTCTACTACCGGACGGTGGGACCGCGGGGCCGCGACGGTCTCGAGCTGCTGCGCCGGGCAGGGAAGACGGTCGTGCACTACCCACGCTGGCGGCCGGTTGGCGACGGGCCGCACCTCCCGGGACTGGTTGCGGCGCGCTTGCCCGCGAAGCTCACGTTGCCCGAGGCGTACCAGCGGTTCGCCGAGGCACTGGCGCTCCGCTCGACAGATGGCTCGCAGAAGGTCGGTTGTGTCGTCGTCTCCGCCGACCTCGAGCGCGTGCTCGGGGTCGGCTACAACGGTGGCGCCGCCGGCATGAACGATCGCGACTTCATTCCGGTCGACCGGAGCGGCTACGTGCACGCCGAAGAGAACGCGCTTCTCAAAGCCGGCGCGATCGAGAAGGACAAGGTGATGTTCTTGACCCACACTCCCTGCGTCATGTGCGCCAAGCGCGCCATCAATAGCGGCGTCGCGCGCGTCCATTGCCGGCAACCAAACCAGCGCGGAGACGCGATGGGCATCGCGCTGCTGCGGCAGGCGGGCAAGCGCGTGGTATGGTGGCAGGGCGAGCAGCGGAGAGAGGCGCGATGATCGCGGTGCGCGCGGTGCTGTTCGACGTCGGCGGGACGCTTGCCGAGGAGCCCGAGATTGCGCTTGGCGCACGGCTCGTGCGCGCGCTCGGACTGGACGCGGCGGCTGCCACGAGCGTCGGCGAGCTCGTCCTACGGCACACCTTCTCGTCGGCCGCGGATCTCGCGGAGCGCCTGCGGACGACGCTCGGTCGCACGGACGATCTGACCGCTCTGGTCCGGGACGAATGGGACACCGAGCGCGACGCATTCGTCGAGATCCCCGATGCGCGCACGTGCGTTGCCGCGGTCGCCAACGCTGGCGCGAAGGTCGGGGTGCTCGCGGACCTCACGAGCGCCGGCGCCGAGGGGTTCCGGGTCGGCTGTCCGGGCATCGTGCCCTACGTCGAGGGCTGGACACTCAGCGCGGAGCTCGGTGTCGTCAAGCCGGATCCTGCGATCTTCGAGGCGGCGCTGGCGGCGCTCGGCGTGCCGGCCGCGGCGGTGCTGGTGGTCGGCGATAGTCTCGACCGCGACGTCGCGCCGGCGCTCGCGCTCGGGATGAGCGCCGTCTGGCTCCGGCGCGCGGAGCGTGCTGCCGAGCCCGTCGCCACCGCCGCCCCGCAGGCGGCGCCGTTTCCGTCGGGCGGCGACGTCGGCCCCGAGGGTGCCGTCGTCGCACGCACGCTGTCCGACGTGCGCCGCATGGCGCTCACGTGGCTCTGGGCCGCACGCGGGCCGCACGGCTTGACCCGTCCGCTCGCGGTCTGAAAGATCGACGAGGAACGCGATGCTCACCGTGCGCATCACCAAACGCGACCCGCGCGCCGTGCTGCCGGAGTACAAGACGCCCGGTGCCGCCGGCTTCGATCTCGCGATTCTCGACGACGAGGTCGTGCCGGCGCGGTCGCAGCGTCTCTTGCGGACGGGCCTCGGGATCGGTGTGCCGGAGGACCACGTCTTTCACGTGTACGCACGCTCGTCGCTCTTCGCGAAGCACGGGCTCATCCTCGCCAACGGCGTCGGGGTGATCGACCCCGACTACGCGGGACCCGATGACGAGGTGCTGATCTCGGTCTGGAACACCGGCGACGCCGACGTTCACGTGCCGGCGGGAACGCGGGTCGCCCAGGGCATCATCTTCCCGCGACCGCGCGTCACCTGGGTCGTCGCCGACGCCACGGCACCGGGTCGCGGTGGATTCGGATCGACGGGGCGATGAAGGCGTATCTCGACATCGCGCGTCGCATCCTCGCCGAGGGCGAGCGCAAGGAGAACCGCACCGGCGTCGACACGGTCGCGATCGCCGGCGCCATGTTCGAGCACGACATGGCGAAAGGGTTCCCCCTCCTCACAACCAAGAAAACGCCGTTTCGCCTGGTTGCGACCGAGCTCGAGTTCTTCGTGAAGGGCATCACCGACAAGCGCTGGCTGCAGGAGCGGCAAAACCACATCTGGGACGAATGGGCGCACCCGGGAAAAGCACCGTACGGCCACGACGCGGCGTCGAAGCGGCGCATGATGGACGAGCGCGATCTCGGGCCGGTGTACGGCTTCCAGTGGCGGCACTGGGGCGCGCCGTATGTCGACCATGCGACCGATTACACGGGCCGCGGCGTGGACCAGCTGCGGCGTGTCGTCGAGACCCTGAAGTCCGATCCGAACGATCGCCGCATGATCGTGAACGCGTGGAACCCGACGCAGCTCGCCGAGCAGGCCCTGCCGCCGTGTCACTTCGTCTTCCAGGTGACGGTCATCAATGGAAAGCTCAACCTCCTCTGGAGCCAGCGCTCCGTGGACGTCCCACTGGGCTTGCCGTTCAACATCGCGAGCTACGGCCTCCTGCTGCACCTTCTGGCAAAGGAGGCTGGGCTCGGCGAAGGGAAGCTCATCGGCTTCCTCGCCGACACTCACATCTACGTGAACCAGGTCGACGGCATTCGTGAGCAGCTGACGCGCGACCCCGAGCGCTATCCGCTCCCGCGCCCCGTGACCGACCCGTTCACGTCGATCTGGGACTGGACGGCCGAGCAGAGCCGCATCGAGGGGTACGCGAGCTACCCGAAGATCGACTTTCCGATCGCCGTCTGAATCATGGTGACGATCGTCGCCGCGGTCGCGGCCAACGGCTGCATCGGGAAAGACGGCGACCTCCCATGGCGCATTCCCGAGGACATGCGGCGCTACCGGCGCATCACGATGGGGAAGGTCATCGTCATGGGTCGGAAGACCTGGGAGTCGATTCCCGAAAGGTTTCGGCCGCTCCCCGGACGCACCAATGTCGTCGTGACGCGCGACCTGCGCTACCCGCTGCCGCCCGGGGTCGAGCGTGTCGGGTCGCTCGAGGAGGCGCTCGCAGCGCACGCGGCCGAAGACGTCGTGATCAACGGCGGCGGTGCGATCTACGAGCGGGCGATGACCCATGCGGACGCGCTCGACCTGACTCGGGTCCACCGCGACGTTGCGGGCGACACGTTCTTTCCGCCGGTCGACCCGGCCGTGTGGAACGAGACCTGGCGCGAGGACCACGACGGGTTCTCGTTCGTCACGTACGCCCGCGCATGAGCGGCACGTCCACAGGCAAGTTCATCGTCCTCGACGGCACCGACGGCTCCGGGAAGGGGACGCAGGCGGCGCGGCTCGTCGACCGGCTCGCGGCCGCCGGGCGCGACGTCGTGCTCGTCGACTTCCCGCGCTACGGCATGCCGGCGGCCCACGCGGTCGAGCGTTATCTCCGTGGTGAATACGGAACGCTCGCGGAGGTCGGACCGTACCGCGCGTCGCTCTTCTACGCGCTCGACCGCTTCGACGCATCCGGCGACCTCCGCGCGGTGCTCGCCCGCGGCGCGGTCGTCGTCTCGAACCGCTACGTCTCGGCCAACAAGGGTCACCAGATGGCCAAGATCGCCGACCCCGACGAACGCCGACGGTTTCTCGCTTGGGTCAACGACCTCGAGTACGCCATCCTCGGCCTCCCGAAGCCCGACGTCACCATCCTGCTGCACGTGCCGGCCGACGTCGGCTACGAGCTCGTCGCGCGAAAGGACGACCGGTCGTACCTGGAGGGCCGCGCCCGTGATCTCCACGAAAGCGACCGCGAGCATCTCCGTGCGGCCGAGGCTGCATACCTCTCGCTCCTCACCCTCGACGCCGCCGAGCACTGGCATTGCCTCGAGTGCGTCGAAGGCGGGGCGCTGCTACCGGTCGACGCCGTCCACGAACGGGTGTGGGCCGTCGTGGCTCCTCTCGTTGGCTGCGCATAGGCGGGCGGCGACTTCGCGAGAATCGGATTGCAAAATCGCGCAGCTTTTCGGGACGAGAGTTGACACACACGGTACCAGCCCTTACGATCCGGCCCCTTTCGAGGAGACCATGCGCAAAGCCTTCCTGAAAACCGCTCGCGAAACGCTCGAAACCATGAAGGGCCAGCTTCTGGCCGAGATTCAGCAGGACCTGAAGCAGGGTCGCGAATCCTCCAAGGACGAGGGTATGGACACCTACGACCTCGCCAGTGAGGAGCGGGAGCGGGAGATCAACTTCATCCTGACCGACCGCGACCGCGGGAAGCTCCAGGCGATCGAGGACGCGCTCGACCGCATCGAGGAAGGCTCCTACGGGGTCTGTGAGAGCTGCGAGCAGGAGATCGCCGAAGGGCGGCTCCAGGCCATGCCGTTCACCCGGCTCTGCGTCCAGTGCCAGGCCGATCGGGAGACGGAGGCCAAGCAGAACCGCCGCGGCGACGACGACCGCGCCTATCGGCGGCTTGGCGCCACCGATCTCGACGAAGAAGGCCAGTAGGAGCGACCGGCCTCCTTGCTTCAGACTAGGCCGCCGCAGAATGCGGGTGGTCGCTTCGCTCCCGCCCCGACCGACGGGATTCTAGCGGTGGCAGCCCGTCATGCCGGGGTGATGGTAGGCGCCGGGGTAGCCGTAGCCGTGGAAGCCTAGGGCCCAACCGAGCACCATGATCACGATGCTTGCCAGGAGGACCGTGAGGACGGCTTTCACGGCGTCGAAGCCGTCGATCTTTTCCAGGCCGACGATCACCAGGAAGATCGTGTAGAGGAACGTGAGGGAGCCGACGAAGGGGAGCCACATCAGGGCCATTGGGGCCGTGGCGTAGGCGACGACGCGGTAGTGGGCTTCGAAGTCGCCGCTGCCGGAGAAGATCTGGCGGGCGATCAGCAGGAAGACGGCGGCGTAGAGGAACGAGCGGACGGAGCCCCAGAAGACGAGGCTCAAGCCGACGCCGCGCGGGCCGACGATGAGGAATCCGAGCGCCGCCAGCACGAGGCAGCCGACGAGAAAGAGCAGGGGCGCCTGGATGCCGCCGCGGATCGGCATGTCCTGGAAGAAGCCGCGGGGGTCGGTCACGATCCGCTTCCAGACTCCAACGAAACTCTCGGCGAATTGCTCGGTGCGAAACTCTTCGTGCATCTGATCCTCCAGCTGGTTCGGGAACGGCGACGCGGTGGGTCGTGTTCCGCGGGACGCTACAGAAAGCTCCCATGCCAGGCAAGGTGAGTCGCCGCGTTCGGACGCGGGCCCCGCGCTCTGTGCGCGCGGTGCTCGCCGCCGCGTATCGCGCCGCGATCGTGGCGGTCGACCCGCTCGCCGTCGCGCGGGCGGCGCTGTCGCGGGACGGAGATCGTCTCGTCATCCGGAGCCGCGGCGCGCGTGTCGTGCTGCCGCTCCACCACGGGCTCGTCGTGGTCGGCGCGGGGAAGGGCGCCGCAGGTTTCGCGGCCGGCGTCGAGGCGATCGTTCGCGACTGCATCGTCGACGGCGTGGTCGCGGTGCCGCCGGGCCACGAACGCCCGCTCGCCCGCGTCGCGGTCGTCACGGCGAGCCATCCCGTGCCGGATCGTCGAAGCCATGCGGCGGTCCGGCGCGTGCTCGCCGTCATCGCGCGTCATCGCGATTCCGCCGTGCTCGTCGTCCTGACCGGCGGCGCGTCGAGTCTTTTCGCCATGCCGGCACCCGGCCTCACGCTCGCCGACGAGCGGCGAATCGGCGCGTGGCTGCTCGCGAGCGGCATCGACATCGCCGGCATGAACGCCGTCCGCAAGCACTGCTCCGCAATCGGCGGCGGCCGGCTCGCGGCGCAGCTCGTCGGCCGCGCTGCCGCGGCGATCGTGCTCTCCGACGTACCGAGCGACGACCTTGCCGTGATCGGCTCCGGGCCGACGGTCGCCGATCCGACGACGTATCGCGACGCGCTCGCGATCGTGCGTACCGCGGGCGGCGCGCACGCGATCCCGCGTCGTGTGCGGAACCACCTCGAGCGCGGAGCGCGGGGCGACCTCGTCGAAACGCCGAAACCCGGGTCGGCCGCAGCCCGGGCGTGTCCAACGGTGATCGTCGCCGGCAACGCGACCGCGCGCGCAGGCGCGGCGGCGTGGGCTCGGCGGGTCGGGTTCCGGTCCATCGTCGTGCGTCCCCGTCCGTTCACGGGCGACACGGCCATGGTCGCCCGCGAGCTTGCCGGGGCGATCCGGCGACTACGCCGCATCCACGGTGGACGTTCGCCCGCGCTCTTCGTCGCCGGCGGCGAGAGCACCGTGCGGCTCCACGCCGACGCCGGATCGGGCGGACGGAGTCAGGAGCTCGCCGCCGCGGTCGCCGTCGCGCTCACCGACGTCGACGGATGGGCGCTTCTGGCCGCAGGCAGCGACGGCATCGACGGGCCGACCGATGCGGCCGGGGCGTTCGCCGACGGCGGCAGCGTCGCGCGGGCGCGGCGGCGCGCGGGTTCGCTTGCGGACGCAATCGCGCGGCACGACGTCCATCCGACGCTCGCGGCGCTCGGCGACCTCTTTCGCCCTGGTCCGACCGGCACGAACGTCGCGGATCTCGTCGTGGCTCTCGTATGGAAGGATTGCGGATGGCGGCTTCCCCGCCGTGTGCTACAACCGACGAGCCGTCGATGACGAAGTCGCGCGCACGTTCGGGAGAGCCTCGTGTCTGACGGCCGTCGCGCCGCGCTCGCCGAGGCTCTGGTGACACCCTGCTTCGATCTGCTCGTGATCGGCGGGGGCATCAACGGCGCCGGCATCGCGCGCGACGCCGCGATGCGCGGGCTGACTGTCGCGCTCGTCGAGCAGGGCGACTTCGCGAGCGGTACCAGCAGCAAATCGTCGAAGCTCATTCACGGTGGCCTCCGCTACCTCGAGAACTACGAGTTCGCGCTGGTGCTCGAGGCGAGCCGTGAGCGCGACCACCTGCGACGCCACCTGGCTCCGCATCTCGTCCAGCCAATGCCGTTCGTGTTTCCGATCTTCCGCGGCGATCCCGTGGGTCGCTTGCGGCTCTCGGCGGGTCTCTGGGTCTACGACGGGCTCTCGGCCTTCCGGAACATCGCGCGCCATCGCTCGTGGGGGCACCGCACCACGCTCCGCCACGAGCCGCAGCTCCGCGCCGAGGGTTTGCGCGGCTCGATGCACTACTACGACTGCTGGACCGACGATGCCCGGCTCACGTTGGAGACGATCCAGTCGGCGGTCGCGGCCGGCGCCGTCGCCTGCAACCACCTCGGGGTCATCGAGCTGCTCCGCGACGACGGCCGGCTAACCGGCGCGCGCGTGACCGACCGCCTGAGCGGCGCCACGTTCGCCATTCGCGCACGGCAGGTGGTGAACGCGACCGGTCCCTGGCTCGACTGCGTCCGCCGGCTCGACGATCCGAACGAGAAGCCGGTGCTCCGTCTCACCAAGGGCGTGCACATCATCGTGCCGCGCGAACGGGTCGGCAACCGGAACGCCATCGTACTCCGCGCTCCGCGCGACGGGCGGGTGATGTTCGCGATCCCGTGGGAAGACCAGACGCTCGTCGGCACGACCGATACGGACTACGACGCGCGCCCCGAGGACGTCGCGGCCGACGCCAACGACGTTCGCTATCTCCTCGACGCGGTGAACGCGTATTTCCCTGCCGCACGTCTCCTCGAGTCCGACGTGATCGGGGCCTATGCGGGTCTCCGGCCGCTCGTCGCCCCGTCGCCCTCCGAATCCGAGACGCCGTCTGAGACCTCGCGTGAGGAGGAGATGTTCGAGAGCCGCTCGGGCCTCCTGTCGCTCGGCGGCGGCAAGCTCACGACCTATCGTCGCGTCTCCGAGAAGGTCGTCGATCGCGTGGTCGAACGCCTGCGCGTGCTCGAGCCCGAACGGCGCGTCGCGGAGTGTCGGACCGGCGAGGTTCCGCTCCCCGGCGCGCGTGTCGACGATCCCGACCGTGGCGGCTTCCCCGGCTTCGCGAAACGCCTGCGAGCGAGTGCGCCCGCCGGCGTCGACGACGGGCTCGTGCGGCACCTGCTGCATCGTTACGGCACGGCGGCGATGCGGCTCATCGGACGCGTGGCGGCCGAGCCGACGAGCGCGGCGCCCGTCGTACCCGAGCTTCCATATCGGCGGATGGAGATCACGCGCGCCGCCGATGACGAGATGGCCGCGACGCTCGACGACGTGCTGCGACGGAGGGTCCCGATCGCGTTCCGTCACGAGGACGGCGGCACGGCCGCCGCGCCCGAGGTCGGTGCCCTGATGGGCCGCGCGCTCGGATGGAGCCCGGAAGAGCAAACAGCCGCGGTCGAGCGCTACCGCACCGGCATCGCTGAGGAGCACCGGCGCCGACGCGAGCCGCCGGCTTCGACGGCGGCCGTCGATTCGCGGCGTCGCGCGTGAAGCGCGCCACCCCCGCGAAGCGTCTTGCCCCCGCCAAACGCGCCCCAGTGCCCGTGCCG
Organism: Polyangiaceae bacterium; assembly: GCA_031400185.1. GTDB lineage: Bacteria > Desulfobacterota > Binatia > UTPRO1 > UTPRO1 > UTPRO1. Next base: position 9,564 of record JANNPN010000430.1, on the reverse strand, counting down.
TCGCGTGAAGAACCCGCGGCGCGCACAGCTCGCGCTCGTAAGATCGATCGCACGCTCGCCGACGCGTACCCCGACGCGTGGTGTGCGCTGCGTCACGAGAACGCCTGGCAGCTGCTCGTCGCGACCGTCCTCTCGGCGCAGTGCACCGACGACCGCGTCAACATCGTCACACCCGCGCTCTTCGCCCGCTACCCGACGCCCCAGGCGCTTGCCGCCGCCGACCGTAGCGAGCTCGAGAAGATGATTCACTCGACGGGGTTCTTCCGCCAGAAGGCGTCCTCGCTCCTCGGGGTCGCGGGGGCGACCGCCGACGAGTTCAACGGTGAGCTCCCGCGCGATCTCGATACCTTGGTGACGCTTCCCGGAATCGGCAGGAAGACCGCCAACGTAGTGCTCGGGACCGCGTACGGAGTACCGTCGATCGTCGTCGACACCCACGTGCGCCGAGTCGCGAACCGCCTCGGGCTGACGCGCGAGGACGATCCCACCAAGATCGAGATGGATCTCCGCAATCTCTTGCCCCCTGCGTCATGGACCCACTTCACCCACCGACTGATCCACCACGGCCGGCGCATCTGCCACGCCCGAAAACCCCGCTGCGAGGAGTGCCCCCTGGCGCCTCATTGCCCCCGCATCGGGGTCATTGAGGCAGCAAAATCAATGATATAGCATGGTCGTGTCGCCCCGCTGCCGCATCCTGATCGGTTCCGCCATATTTGACTCCGTAGCACTTGATGGCCAGAAAACTATTGACTATCGCGGGGTTAGGGGTATAACGGAACGAATCTGAACATCCTCTCGGGTGGCGGGCGTGAAAAATGGCGGTGTACACCAATCTCGATAGGCGCCAACTGGCTGAGCTGGTCGAGGAATTCGGTCTCGGCAAGCTCCAGAGTGCCAACGGCAACGGCGGAGGGACGGACGGCAACTGCCGGCTGGATACCGCCAAGGGACGCTACTGGCTCCGGATCGACGAGGAGCGGAGCGAGATGGAGGTGAAACGGGAGATCGATCTCCTGCTCTACCTCCGCAAGCACGGCTTTCCGTGCCCGCAGCTCATCATCGACCGCAAGGGCCGGCAGTATCACGAGCTCGGCGGCAAGTGCATTTCGCTCTTCAAGTACATCGACGGGCACAAGCGTGAAGGTGCGACGCTTTCGCTCGCCCAGATCGAGAACGCCGGGCGCGTGTTGGCGGACCTGCACGTCATCGGGAAGGGCTACAAGAAGGGCGTCGACAACCGCTTCACGTTCGAGCGTGTCGCCGACGTGTACCAAGAGGTTCGCGATCGCCTGCCGTCGTACTTCAAGAAGATTACGCGGACGCTCGACGAGGAGGTCGGCTATCTCGAGCACTATCTCGAGTGCAAGCTCCCGAAGGGCATCATCCACGGCGACCTCTACCTCGACAACATCTTGTTCCGTGGTGAGAAGGTCGTCGGTGTGCTCGACTTCGAGACGGCGTCGCGCGGCAAGTACATCTTCGATCTCGCGACGGCGGTGAACGCGCTCTGCTACGACGGCGAGCGCTACGATTTGAAGCGCTTCGAGGTGCTGATCGGCGGCTACGAGTCGTTGCGTACGCTGTCCCTCGCAGAGTGGGACGCGTTCCCGAACGAGCTGCGCTTCTCGGCGCTGCGCTTCACCGTGAACCGCCTGCACGCGTTCTACCTGAACCCCGTCGACGAGGCGCACCGGATCAACCGCGACTTCCGGGAGTTCTACGATCGCCTGATGATCCTGCGGCGTGAGCGCGAAGGTGGGATGGAAGGTCTCTTGATGGCGATGGCGACCGGGTACGATTACCGCAAGTACCAAAAGGTCCGCGCGATCGAGAAGAAGGGCAAGTCTTGAGCGGTGAGGACCACGTCCGCGCGATCTTGCGGACGATCGGTGAAGACCCAGACCGCGAAGGCCTGGTGAAGACTCCCGAGCGCGTAGCCCGCGCGCTCGAATTCCTGACCAAGGGCTATCAAGAGGATCCTGCCGCGATCCTGAACTCGGCGCTCTTCAGCGAAGAGTATTCCGAGATGATCGTGTTGAAGGATCTCGACTTCTTCACGCTCTGCGAGCATCACATGCTGCCCTTCTTTGGAAAGGCGCACGTGGCCTACATCCCGAGCAACAAGATCCTCGGGCTCAGCAAGCTGGCGCGGCTTTTCGAGGTGTTCGCGCGCCGGTTGCAGGTGCAGGAGCGGCTCACGACCCAGGTGGCGCAGTCGCTGATGGGCGCGATCGATCCCCAGGGCGTCGGCGTCGTCGTCGAAGCCGAGCACCTCTGCATGCGCATGCGGGGCGTCGAGAAGCAGAACTCCGTCGTCGTCACGAGCTGCATGCTCGGAACTTTTCGCGATCGTCAGGAGACGCGCGAAGAGTTCATGACGCTCATCCGCAGCCGGAACGGGCGATAGCAGGACGGCAGCGTCGCGGCACGTGCCGAGCTGGCGGCGTGAAGCCGCGGCGGTGATCGCCCGCGAGGTCGGCCCGCTGGCCGACCCCTGGCTGGAGTGCGGCGACGCGATGCCGACGGGACGTTCGCGCGTCGTGGTGTCGATGATCGGGCACCAGGCGCCGCCCTCCCGGCGGAGCGCGGTCATGAGGGACCTCGCGCGTGGGATCGACCCCGGCGGCGTCGCCGTCGTGGTGGATCACAACCGGCCCCGCCGCCTCGCCGCGGCGCTCGGCGCGCTCGTTGCCCCGCCGTGGGTTCCCGGCGTGACGCCGGATGCGCGCTGGCGGCGCTTGGCGCAACCGACGGCGCGCGACCTGCAAGCGGCAGGATTCCGCGTCGACCGCCTCCGGCTGGTTGCGGGCGAGCGCGTGCAGATCGTGATCGCGACCCGGCTCCGAAATGACGAAGCCCGCGCGTCCCGGTAGCGGAACGCGCGGGCTTCCGTCCCGAGAGGTTGACCCTCAGGGCAGGACGACCGTCGAGCGCACGCAAAGATCGCGCGGGCCGAAGAAGCCGTACTGATCGTCGCCGAACTGGTTGGTCGTGTAGATCTCGTCGGGCGCCGTGCTCGGGCGCACGCCCCGCGTCTGGTAGCAGAGCATCGCGGCTCCCGGCTCCGACACGCCCTCGTCGTTCTTGTCGGCGACGAGACACAGATGCAGCGGCCGCTTCAGATCGATGTCGATCGTGCCGAACTGGTCGGTGACCGAGAGACCGTCGACGCGCGCCTGCGCGCTCGACACCCGGTAGCACTTGAAGTGATCGAGCGGCGTTGCGAGCGGATCGGGCGGGCCGATGAGGCTCTTGGCGGTCGGAACCAGCAGTCGCTCGGGCCGCGAGAGCTTCACGGTGACGGTCCCAAACGGGTTCGTCACGTCGACGTTGTTCACGGACACGAACGGGCTCACCTGATCGAGCGTGAAATACGTGAGATGTCCCGGGTGCGACGGCGCCTCCGGACTCGTGCCGTTCACGTCGGCCGGCGCGCAGATGCGCTTGGCGCGATCGAGCACGACCGTGCTCGTCCCGAGCGCGTCGACGAGCGTGACGGTGCGGTCGAGCGGCGGCCGGTGGATCTCGTAGCACTGGTAGGGATCCACGGCGCTCCCCCCCGGCGGCTGCAGCGGCGGGAATTCCAGGGTCACGTTGTTGTTCGGGTCGCCGGTGATACGGCGCGCGATATAGCGACCGAACAGCTGGTTCCGGCCGCCGAGGTCGAGCCATCCGTTCGGCGAGAAGAATTGCACGTGGATCTCGGCGTTGTGCGCGAGGTTCGTGACCGGATTCGCGCTGGGGTTGAAGCCGAACCCGCCCAGGAAGAGCTGCGCCCCGGAGAACGTCCCGAGGCCGAACTTGAGGCCGTCGTTGATCGACATCCCGCGGTCGATCTGGAGGATCGTCTGGTTGGTCACGTTGACGGTGACGTTGGTGCCGATCGAGAGACTCCGCAGATCGTACGTTCCGTCGCCGAAGCTCACCGTGACGCCGCTGTTCAACCGCACGTCGCGATACGCGCCGGGCGTGAACGTGAACGGGGTCGGCACGCCGACGCCGCCGACCTGGAGGTCGCTCGCGTTGTCCGTGAGCGCGCGGCCGGGCGTGAACGGAAACGCCGGAAGATTCGCCGGCTGGATGATCGGCGGCGTGAACGGTTCCGGACCGATGCCTTGGATGATCGGCCCGAAGCTCGCGTTCACGCGGTTCGCGAAGAGGTCGAAGAAGATGCCTTCCGCGCTCGACGCGCGGACGCTGTCCGCGACCGCCTGCGAACCCGGATCCATGATGACGCGACCAAACGTGGCGAAGGACAGCGCGAAGTCGTTCGGGTTCGCGGTCGGGAAATTGACGCCGATGTCGCCGCCGCGGATGTGCCCACGCGGCGAAGCGCCGGTCGCGCCTTTGAGGATCATCTCGTCGTAGGCGAACAGGACGTAGCTATCGATGATGCGGGGCGGCTCGACGGCGCTGGCGACCGACGCCCACAGGATGCACATCCCGACGAGGACCGACCTCATCGGGGCGAAAGGGGATGCAGCCATGACGGTTCTTCTCCTTCCGTGGAGGATGAACGAACAACGGTTGTGAGTGAGAAGCGGATGGGACTCTAAGAGAAGCCGGCGCGCGCTGTCCACACAATTCGCCGCCGCCGGAGCGTGCTGCGGTCAGGCTACGGAATGAGCGCCGTCGCACGGCCCGGCGTCAGAAGCGCGCCCACCACGGCGTGAAGCGTGCCCCGGGAACCTCGATGACGACCGAGTACTCGTCGAGGAGGGTGCCCTGCGCGCGCGCAAGCTCGGCCAGCGAGATGTTGTAGTCGGTCGCCGCCTGCAGCTCCACGCCGCGGGCCTGCGTCAGGTCGTCCTGGAAGTCGAGGACGTCCTTGGTCGTCGCGATCCCGACCTCGAGCCGCTTCTGTTGGTTGCGGAGGTTTTCCTCGGCGAGCTCACGTGCGACGCGTGCCGCTTGGATGCGCTTCATGTTGGCGACGACGTCGTTCACTGCCGTCGACACCTCGAGATTGATGTCCGAGAACAGCTGGCGGCGGGTGAGCTCCGATTGCGAGACGTCGATCTTGGCTTTGGAGTATTCGGCCTTCGCGGCGGCGTTTCCGATCGGGATCTCGACCTCGACGCCCGCCATGTACGAGTAGAACTTCTTGCTGGTGAGGCGGTCGAGCGCTTCCCAATAGGGTCCGTCGAACGGCGTCTGCACCTGCTGGCCGGTGCTCGGATCGACCACGGTGACCGCGTCACCCGCGAGGCCGTTCAAGCCGAAGTTGCCGACGAAGTCGACGCGCGGCAGCAGCTGGTTCTCACGCACCCGCGCCGTCAGTTGTTTGCTCTGCAGGTCGAGCGTCTGCGCGTGCACCTCGGGACGCTGCTCCAGCGCCGTGTTGAGCGCAGTGTTGGCGTCGACCGCGACGGGCGTCGTCCGCGGCGTGTCGACCGGCTCGATCGGACGGGGGATGAACGACCCTTCGTCTTTCTGGAGGTAGACGATCTGACGCAAGAGGCGAAGCGCGTTGTCGAGCTGGTTGTTCGCGACGATCACCTCCTGCTCGCGCGCCGCGGCTTGGCTCTCCGCTTCCTTGACGGCGACGGGTGCGAGCAGGCCGACGCGGACGCGCTCGTTGTTCTCGCGGAGCGTCTGTCGCGCGAGCTCGAGCGATTCCTGCTGGACGACGAGGTTTTGTTTCGTGAACACGACGACCCAGTAGGCCGCGATCACCCGCTTCACGAATTCTGAGAGCTGGGCGCGGTACGTCCACGCTGCGGATTCCGACTGGAGCTTCGTCACGTTGACGAGCAGATAGGCGAAGTTGAGCCCGAAGTTCCGCAGCAACGGCTGGTTCAAGGAGAACGTCAGCTGGGGCTCGTATTGCGGGATCAGCCCCTGGAACCTGGCGTTCGACACGAAGCGGTTGTTCGTGAAGTCGATCGCGAAGTCGCCGCCGGTCCGCAGCGTTTTCCGGAATCCCATATTGGCGTTGAAGTTCTCCGCGGTGTTGACGCGCACGCCAGCGAGCGCCGAGGAGTTCGGCGCTTTTTCGCGGTCCTTGTTCACGGCCCCGGTCAAGATGGGGTCGAAGATCGCCTCGGCCGTGCGGACGTCTTGGCGCTGCCGGAGCGGGGTCAGCCGTTGCGCCGCGACACCCGGATTGTGGAGAAGGGCTTGATGCACGGCCTCGGAGACCGTGAGACGCGCCGTTTCGCCCTCGTCGCGATCAGCTTCGGGTGTCGTGATCTCCGGTCCACGATAGACCCACTGGTGCGCGAAGACCTGCGGCAAGTAGGGCGTCTCTTCGAACTCCGCTTCGCGCCGGGCCGAGGTCTCGGTGTCGACGACCGCGCGCCCGGGGGGATCGCCACTCACGACCGGAGGCGGCGCGGCGGCGGGTGGGTCGTCGGCGACGGCCTCGCCCGCACAGGCTACGATCCCCAGGATCAGGGCGAAACCAATTCGTCGACACGCTCGCATGCACCCGCTCCTTGGCAGCGGACGGCATCGATGGTGCGCCGCCTCGCTTCGGACCCGGCGCTATTTACGACGAGCGCGCACGGCGCACCAGTACCGCCGACGGGGCGCGCGTCACCTTGACACTCCAAGGGTGCTTGGTTACGCTCCGCCCCCTTCATACGACTGTTTTGGTATCGCACGACTGGCGTTTACGTGGAGCACCACGAGGAAGTGCGACCTTCAGGAGCCGAACGCCTGGGCCTCTGACGAGAAGGGGTCCAGGCTTTTTTGCGACCGCCGCGGCCCCGCGCACGACAGGTAGGTACGACATGATCAAGAAATATCTGCTCGCCCCCGGTCCGACCCCGGTTCCCGAGTCCGTGCTGCTGGCGATGGCGCAGCCGATCTTCCACCACCGCACGCCACAGTTCGAAGCGATCTTCGCGGACACGGCCACGTCGCTGCAGAAGCTCTTCAAGACGGCCGAGGACGTGATCATGCTCGCGTCGTCCGGCACGGGCGCGATGGAGGCCGCCGTCACCAACACCACCTCGCCGGGTGACCGCGTCCTCGTCGTGAACGGCGGGAAGTTCGGCGAGCGCTGGGGCAAGATCTCCGCTACGTACGGCCTCACGGTCGACGAGCTCAAGGTCGAATGGGGCACCGCCGTGGACCCGGCGGCGATCGCGAAGGCCCTGAAGGCCCACCCCGAGACGAAGCTCGTGCTCATGCAGGGTAGCGAGACCTCCACCACGGTGTTGCACCCGGTCGCGGAGGTCGCGAAGATCACGCGTGAGACCGACACGCTGCTCGTCGTCGACGGCATCACAGCCGTCGGCGTGCTGGATCTGCCGATGGATGCGCTCGGCATCGACGTGTTGCTGACCGGCTCGCAGAAGGCGCTCATGCTGCCGCCGGGTCTCGCGTTCGTAGCCCTCTCCGAAAAGGCCTGGAAGGCGGCGGCCGCCTCCAAGCAGCCGCGCTTCTACTTCGACTTGAAGCGCGAGCGCGACAACCAGCAGAAGCACACGACCGCATGGACGCCGGCGATCTCCCTGATCTTCGGCTTGCACGAGGCGCTGCGGCTGATGTTCGAGGAAGGCCTCGACAACGTCTTCGCGCGCCATGACCGTCTCGCGCGCGCGACGCGGGCGGGCGCGGCCGCGCTCGGCTTGAAGCTGGTCGCCCCGACCGCGCCGAGCCCCGCGACGACCGGCATCTATCTGCCCGAAGGCGTCCCTGGAAAGCTCGTCGGCTACCTGCGCGACAAGGTCGGCATCACGTTCGCCGGCGGCCAGGACCAGTTGAAGGGCAAGATCTGCCGCGTGGCGCACCTCGGCTACATCGGCAGCTTCGACATCGTCACCGCCATGGCGGCTCTGGAGATGGGAATGGCTGCGTTCGGGCGCGATGTTCCGTTCGGTGCCGGCGTCGGCGCCGCCCAGAAGATCCTGATGGGCGGCATGCCGGCCGCCCCGTCGGCCTGAAGGAGCGGACGCCATGACCTACCGAGTCCTCGCGACCGACCCGCTCGACCAGCAGGGCGTCGACGTCTTCAAGGCGAACCCCGAGATCGAGCTCGACCTCAAGCCCGGCATGAAACCGGACGAGCTCGCGCGCGTGATCGGCGAGTACGACGCGCTCGTGATCCGGAGCGGCAGCAAAGTGACCGCCGACACGCTGAAGAACCACGGCAAGCTCCGCGTGATCGGCCGCGCCGGCATCGGCGTCGACAACATCGACGTCGCCGCCGCGACCGCACGCGGCATCGTCGTGATGAACACGCCGGGTGGCAACAACGTGACGACCGCCGAGCACGCGATCACGCTCATGCTGGCGGTCGCGCGCTGGATCCCGCAGGCCGACGCCTCGCTCCGGAACGGCAAGTGGGAGCGCACCAAGTTTACCGGCACCGAGGTCTGCAACAAGACGCTCGGCATCGTCGGCCTCGGCAACATCGGCGCGATCGTCGCCGAGCGCGCCCAGGGCCTCCGCATGCGGGTGATCGGCTACGACCCGTTCGTCACCGCCGAAGCCGCCGCCAAGCTCAAGGTCGAGCTGGTTTCGCTCGACGACCTCTATGCGCGCGCCGACTTCGTCTCCGTGCACGTGCCGATGACGCCCGAGACCAAGGGCCTCATCAACGCCGCCGCGTTCGCCAAGATGAAGAAGGGCGTGCGGATCGTGAACGCCGCTCGCGGCGGCATCGTCGACGAGGCCGCGCTGCACGCCGCCCTTACGAGTGGACACGTGGCCGGCGCCGCCCTCGACGTTTTCGCGGAAGAGCCGCCGCCGAAGGACCTGCCGCTCCTGTCGCTCCCGAACGTGGTCGTGACCCCGCACCTCGGTGCCGCGACCAGCGAGGCGCAGATCAACGTCGCGATCGCGATCGCCGAGCAGATCACGAGCTTCCTCGTCCGCGGCGAGGTGCAAGCGGCGGTCAACATGCCGTCGGTGAGCGCCGAGATGCTGCAGCTCCTGCGCCCGCACCTCCAGCTGGGTGAGAAGCTCGGGAGCTTCCTCGCCCAGCTCTCGACCGAGCCGCCGACCGAAATCGCCGTCGAGTACGCGGGAACGGTCGCCGAGCTCGACGTTCGTCCGGTTACGATCGCCGTGCTGCGTGGCCTCCTCTCGCGCTTCATCGACGACGTCAACTACGTGAACGCCCCGGCGCTCGCGCGCGAGCGCGGCATCGTGGTGAAGGAGGCGCGCGCCAGCCAGCCGACCAACTTCGTCAACTCGATCACCGTGCGGGTGACTCGCTCGTCGGCGACGCAGGTGGTCGAGGGGGCCGTCTTCGGCACCAACATCCTGCGCCTCGTGCGCATCGACGACTTCTACATGGAGGCGGTCCCAGAAGGGTACGTGCTCATGCTGAACAACCGCGACGTGCCCGGTGTGGTCGGCCGCGTCGGCACGATGCTCGGCCAGCACGGCATCAACATCGCCGGGCTCGAGCTCGGCCGCGAGAAGGCGGGCGGCATGGCAATCTCCTTCGTCCACGTCGACGAGGCCGTGCCCGAGACGGTGCTCGCCGAGCTCCGGCGCTCGCCCGACATCGTCGCGGCGCAGCTCCTCCAGCTCTGAGGCGGGTGATGGCCACCACGGTGGTTGTCGGCGTCCAATGGGGCGACGAGGGCAAAGGAAAGTTCGTCG
>JANNPN010000399.1:0-26587 GCA_031400185.1 Polyangiaceae bacterium | reverse complement strand
CGTCGCCGTCCATTCGGAAAAGCCAGGCATGGGGGCCGAGGTTCGCGCGCTCGGCGAGGCGACGACCGCCCTTCAACGCGCCGCGGGGGCCCTCATGGAGTACTTCATGAGCGGCAAGATCGACCAGGTGACGCTCGTTGCGAACCCGTTCCTCGAGGTGATGGCGGACGTCACGATCGCGCACCTGCTCCTCGGGGCGGCCATCGTCGCCTACGATACGCGCGCCAGCGACGAGGACGAGCCGAACCAGCACGAGATCGATTTCTACAGCGGCAAGGTCATGGCGGCGAAGCACTACGTGAACTTCGTGCTGCCGACGGTGCACGCGAAGGTGGGCTCGATCGTGAGCGGCGACCGGAGCGCGCTCGACATGCCCGACGGGGGGTTCTCGACGGCGTTCTGATCGATGCAAGCCCCGCGCGGAGCTCACCCGCGCGGGCGGAGCTCGCGGCGCAAGAGCTTGCCGGTCGCGCTCTTGGGGAGTGACGGGACGAACGTCACGTGCAGCGGCTTCTTGTAGCCGGCGAGGCGCGCGCGGCAGAAGTCGATCAGCTCCTGCTCGTTCGCGGACGCGCCGGGCTTGCAGACGACCCAGGCCGCGACCCCGCGCCCCCAGCGCTCGTGCGGAATGCCGACGACGGCCGCTTCCGCGACCGCCGGGTGCGCCTCGAGGACGACCTCGACCTCGCGCGGGTAGACGTTGAAGCCGCCGGTGATGATCACGTCGTCGCTACGGTCGACGAGTGTCAGAAACCCCGCGTCATCGAGGCGGCCGAGGTCCCCGGTGCGGAGCCAGCCGTCGACGAGCGCCACAGCCGTTGCGTCGGGGTCGCACCAGTACTCGCGCATGAGCTGCGGCCCGCGGACGGCGATCGTGCCGACCTCGCCGGCGGGGAGCGATGCGCCGTCGGGACCGAGGACCTGGATCTCGTTCTGCGCCGTCGGAAGCCCGCAACTGCCGCGGCGGAGCGGATCCTGGTGGTCCTCCTTGCGGAGGGTCGTGATCGGGAACGGACACTCGCTGAGGCCGTAGATCTGCAGCAGTACCGGACCCAGCACGTCGAGCGCCCGGACCAGGACGTCATCCGCGATGGGCGCGGCGCCGTAGACGACGGTGCGGAGGCTCGTCAAAGCGTGGGCGCTGGCCGCACCGTCGATGAGGGACGCGATCATGGTCGGGACGAGGAAGAGCATGGTGACGCGCTCGCGCGCGATGAGCTCCCGAAACGCGCCCGGCTCGAACTCCCGACAGAGGATGCTGCGGGCGCCGCGCCAGAACGCCGGCTGGAGGAGAGCCTCGCTCGCGTGCGTCAGCGGGGCCACGTGGGCGACGGTATCGGCGGGGCCGAGCTCGTGCAGCTCGGCGAGCAGATTCCGCAGCGACGCCAGCGCGCAGCCGTGGGTGAGCACCGCCGCCTTCGGGCGGCCGGTCGTTCCCGAGGTGTACCGAAGCCGGGCGACGTCGAGCTCGCTCGGCAACCGGCCGGGCGCGGTTGCCGGCTCGACCGCGAGACGGCGCTCGAGGATCACGTCGGATCCACTGACGTCGAGCACGTGCTCGACCGTCGGTCCGGTGCTCGCCGCTCCGAGCCCGTCGCCGTCAGCGAGCACGATCCGCACACGCGCGTGCTCGAGCATGTACGCGACCTCGGGCGATGCCAACCTGCGGTTCACCCCGACCCACACCGCACCCGCCCGGAGGATCGCCTGTTGAGCGACGACGTGGGGAATGGAGTTCGGCAAGTACGTCGCGACGCGGTCGCCCGCCGCGAGGCCCGCGCGTGCGAGGTAAGACGCGAGCCGGTTCACACGGGCGTCGAGCGCGGCGAAGCCGATGCGCTGGTCCCCGTCGTCGAGCGCATCCCGCTCGGGCCAGCGGCGCGCGGCACGGCGAAGCGCCTCGGTCGCATTCATCGCGGTGTGTCTGTTCCGAAACTCCCAGCGGGTCAAGTTGATGACGCACCTCGCGCACGCGCCATGCACCGCGCGGGACGCGCCCGCGCCGGGATTCGCGTTGACACTTCGAGAAGGCCGATGCTACGCTTTTTCCGGGGCGGGGTGAGCATGGCCAGACATTGGCCGGCGGACGAGAGGTCGAGAAAGTGGCGTGCCGACACGGCACCCGTCACGACTGAGTCCGCTTCCCCACAGCACACGCTCTCCTCTTTCGCCGTCGCGTCTCGCCGCAGCCGGTCGCTGCGATCACCGTCAGCCGTGATCGGGCTTTCCACTGCACGGACTGGTCACTATACTTTCGACACAGCTCTGATCGTTCGCACGTCTCGCGTGCGATGCACGCCGTGCGGGCCACCCGAGCGCCTGGATCATCCAGGAAGGAGCCTCTATGGAAAACGGGAAGAGCGTTTTCGAGAAGCTGATCAAAGACGACCGCGCCGTCCACGAGCAGAAGAACTGGCGCGGTAGCTTTCTCGAGTATCTCGAACGCGTGCGCGAGGATCCGACGATCCCGAAGCTCGCGCACTCCCGCGTGTACGACATCATCATTCGGATGGGCACCACGGACGTCCACGACACGGACGACCCGCGCGTGAAGCGGCTCTACAAGGACGAGACGCTGAAGTCCTACGGGTTCTTCCGCGAGGAGTTCTTCGGCATCGAGAAGACGATCTCGCAGATCGTCCGGTACTTCCACGCCGCGTCGCTGAAGGGCGAGGAAAGCCGGCAGGTGCTCTACCTGATGGGGCCCGTCGGCTCGGGCAAGAGCTCGCTCGTCGAGAAGCTGCAGCGCGGCCTCGAGTCGAGCGACGCGATCTACGCGATCGACGGCTGCCCGATGTTCGAGGAGCCGTTGCACCTTCTTCCCCGCCATCTCCGCAAAGAGTTCGAGAAGATGCTCGGGACGCACATCGAGGGCGACCTGTGCCCGGTGTGCCGCTTCCGCCTGAAGGACGAGTTCGGCGGGCGATACGAAGACGTCCCGATCGCCAGCAAGAACTTCTCGAAGCGGAACCGCGTCGGCATCGGCGTCGTGCCGCCGGTCGACCCGAACAACCAGGACACCTCGGTCCTCATCGGCAGCGAGGACATCTCGAAGCTCGACGTCTACTCCGAGGGCGACCCACGCGTGCTCGACTTGAACGGCGCGCTCAACGTCGGCAACCGCGGCATGGCCGAGTTCATCGAAGTCTTCAAGAACGAGACCGAGTACCTCCACGCCATGATCACCGCCACTCAGGAGAAGGTGATCCCCGCGCCCGGCCGGCACGGCCTCGTGTACGTCGACGCCGTCATCGCCGCGCACTCGAACGAAGCGGAGTGGCAGAAATTCCGCGCCGACCACACCAACGAGGCGATCCTCGACCGCATCGTCGTCGTCAAGGTGCCGTACAATCTGCGGCTCTCCGAGGAAGTGAAGATCTACCAGAAGATCATCCGCAACTCGGACTTCCGCGCACACGTCGCGCCGCACACGCTGGAGGTGGCGTCGATGTTCGCGATCCTCTCGCGGCTCGAGCCCAACAACAAGTGCGACCTCATGACCAAGCTGAAGCTCTACAACGGCGAGGAGGTCGTCGAGAAAGGCAAGACCAAGAAGATCGACGTCCAGGAGCTCCGCGAGGACACCAAGCGCGAGGGCATGAACGGGATCTCGACCCGCTTCATCATGAAGGCGCTCGACAACGCGCTCTCCGACAACATCGACGGCAACTGCATCAATCCCATCAACGTCCGCGAGTCGCTGATCGCGATGGTGAAGGAAGCCGACGTCGGCGACGACACCCGGAAGGCGCACCTCGAGTTCCTGCAGGACACGCTCCACAAGGAATATCTCGACGTGCTCCGGAAGGAGATCACGAAGGGCTTCGTCTACGCGTACTCCGAGCAGGCCGAAGCGCTGTTCCAGAACTACCTCGACCACGCGGAAGCCTTCGTGAACAAGACCCGCGTGAAGGACCGCAACACCCGCGAAGAGCTGCAACCCGACGAGGCATTCTTGAAGTCCATCGAGGAGCAGATCGCGATCATCGGCTCGGCGGCCGAGGGCTTCCGGCAGGAGGTCATCGCGTATCTCTGGGCGCTCTCGCGGCGCGGCGAGCGCATCACCTACAAGAGCTACGAGCCCTTGAAGGAAGCGATCGAGAAGAAGCTGACCGAGTCCGTGCGCGAGCTCTCCCGCATCATCACGACGGCGCGGACGCGCGACGAGGAGCAGACCACCAAATACAACGCGATGGTCCGGAACCTCCTCGACAACGGCTACTGCGAGAGCTGCGTCGACGTGGTCCTCAAGTACGCCGCCAACAACCTCTGGAAGGATTAGCGTAGCTCCAACCATGGTCGACACGATCTTCCGGCCGTTCCGCAGCTCCGAGGCAGAACGCAGCGATCGGAGTGCCGGAGATCGACTGCGGCATCGCCAGAAAATCCGCGAGTCGATTCGCGAGAACATCGCCGACATCATCGCGGAAGAATCGATCATCGGGAAAAGCCGCGACCGGGTAATCAAGGTCCCGATCCGCGGCATCCGCGAGTACCGCTTCGTCTATGGCGACAACACCCCCGGGGTCGGACAGGGCGACGGCAACTCGCAGCCCGGCCAGGTCGTCGGCAAGTCCGGCCAGGAGGGTCAGGGCCAGGGCACCGAGAAAGCCGGCGACAAGGCCGGAGTCGACTACTACGAGACCGACGTCACCCTCGAAGAGCTGATCGACATCATGTTCGAGGACCTCGACCTCCCCGACCTCGAACGGAAGGCGCTCCGCCAGCTCGAGGCCCCGCGCTCATCCAAGCGGCGCGGTTATCGGCAGGTCGGCATTCGCATTCGCCTGGACAAGCATCGAACGGTCCGTTCGCGCATCAAGCGCAAGTTCTCCTCCGAGCGCCGCCGGCGCGCCGCAGACGCCGCCGCGGAAACGAATCCCATCGACGTCGCGCGTGACGCGGCCCTCGAAGCGGCCGACATCGCCGCGCTCGACGCACCCACGCTCGACGCGGACGGCAACCCGATCCCTCCGCCTCCGCCGGCCGCGCGCCGCTTTCCGTTTCACACCGACGACCTCGTCTACCGCCACGTCACGACCCAGATGCGCCGCGAGTCGAACGCGGTGGTCGTCTGCATCATGGACACGTCGGGGTCGATGGACACGATGAAGAAGTATCTCGCACGGAGCTTCTTCTTCCTGCTCTACCAGTTCATCTCCACCAAGTACCGGAGCGTCGAGATCGTCTTCATCAGCCACCACACCGAGGCGAACGAGGTCAGCGAGGACGAGTTCTTTCACAAAGGCGAGTCGGGCGGCACGTTCATCTCGTCGGGCTATCAGAAGGCGCTCGACATCATCGCCGAGCGCTACCACCCTTCGCTGTGGAACGTGTACGCGTTCCACTGCTCTGACGGCGACAACTTCGATTCCGACAACACGGCGGCACTGAAGGCCGCGCACGAGCTCGCCGAGATCTGCAACCTCTTCGGCTACGGTGAGATCAAGCCGCTCGGCTCGCGCTACTACGAGAGCTCGATGCTCAACATCTTCCGCCGCCTCGACGCCGAGAACTTCCAAACGGTCTTGATCGAGCGCAAGGAAGACATCTGGCCGAGCTTCAAGGCCTTCCTCGCCAAAGACAAGCAGCAGGACTGAGGGACCGATGGCGACCTGGAGCCTCGACGACCTCGCGTACTGGGACGCCAAGATCCGCGAGCAGGTCGACGCGCTCGGACTCGACTGCTACCCGCAGGAGTTCGAGCTCTGCAATCACAACGACATGTTGGCGTACATGGCGTACTCCGGCATCCCGTCGCACTACCCGCACTGGTCGTACGGCAAGTCGTTCGAGAAGCTGAAGACCCTCTACGACTACGGGATGAGCGGTCTCCCGTACGAGATGGTCATCAACTCCAACCCCGCCCTTGCGTACCTGATGCGCGACAATTCCCTGTGCCTGCACGTCCTCACGATCGCGCACGTCTACGGGCACAACGACTTCTTCAAGAACAACTTCACCTTCAAGTCGACCCGCGCCGAGTTCACGATCGGCACCTTCAAAGCGCACGCCGCGCGCGTCCGCAGCTACATGGAGGACCCCTCGATCGGCGCCGACAAGGTCGAGAACATCCTCGACGCCGCGCACGCCCTCTCCTTGCAGCGCCGCCGCAACCTCGCGGTGAAGAAGTTGTCACCGGACGAAGAGCGTCAGCAGCTCCTCACCAACGCCCAGCCCGCCCACGATCCCTTCAAGAGCGTCCACCGCCGGCCCGACTACGTCGAGCCCGATCTCCAAAAGGTGCCACTCTCGCCCGAGCCCGACCTCCTCCTCTTCATTCGCGACCACAATCCCTATCTCGCGAACTGGGAACGCGACCTGCTGACGATCGTCGACGAGGAGGCGCGCTACTTCATCCCGCAGATCGAGACCAAGATCATGAACGAGGGCTGGGCCTCCTGGGTCCACCGCGAGATCATGAACGCGATCGAGCTGCCGCAAGAGCTCCACCTCGAGTTCCTCGTGCGTCACAATCAGGTCGTGCGTCCGACCCCGGGCGGCATCAACCCGTACCATCTTGGCTTGAAGCTCTGGACCGAGCTGAAGCGGCGCTTCGACGAGCCCACCCGCGAGGAGATCCGCGAGCACGGGCCGCCGCAGAAGACCGGCATGGAAAAGCTCCTCGAGGTGCGCGAGACCGACCGCGATCAGTCGTTCCTCCGTCGGTTCCTGACGGAGGAACTGATGCGCGAGATGGACCTCTTCGAGTACGAGCCGAAGGGGGACGACCTCGTCGTCAGCAAGGTCGCCGACGAGCAGGGCTGGCGTGCGGTCAAGGAACAGCTGATCAAGGGCGTCGGCATGGGCGGCATCCCGGTGATCCGCATCGAGGACGCCGACTTCGGCCACAAGCGGACGCTCTATCTGACCCACGACCACGACGGCCGCGATCTGCAGCTCGAGAACGCGGAAAAGACGCTCGCCTACGTGTACCGCCTCTGGGGCCGGGAGGTCGTGATCGAGACCGTGCTCGCGGGGAAGCGGACGCTGCTGACCTTCAACGACCGCGGCTTCTCGGCGAAGACGCTCAAGTAGCTACGGGCCGACCGTCGCCGACTCGAGCGTCACCAGCGGCGCCGGGGTGATGCCGATGCGGCGGAGGTCGACGTAGCCGACGGTGCCGCTCGTCATCGGCTGCGCGCTTGCGAGCGCCAGCACGAGTCGGCCGGGAGTCGCGGCGTTCGCGGCGATGATCGCGCGGCGGCCCACGCCGGTCTGCTTCGCCTTCGGGCGCTCGAGCTCGCCGGGGTCGTACAGCATCACGGCGTCGAGGCTCGAGAACGTCGACGGGGCCGTGACGTCGACCGGGAGCCGAATGCGACTGCCGGTCAGGACCGGCTCGCCGAGCGTGACGGTCGCACCCGGGATGCTCGTCGGCGGACTCGCGGCGTCCCAGTCGGCGGCGCAGTCGCCGATGATCGCCGCGCGGAAATCCTGGTCGGCGGCGGCCGTAGTGAGCGACGCGTAG
Source organism: Polyangiaceae bacterium (assembly GCA_031400185.1). Classification (GTDB taxonomy): domain Bacteria; phylum Desulfobacterota; class Binatia; order UTPRO1; family UTPRO1; genus UTPRO1. The sequence goes on along the minus strand of JANNPN010000399.1, from coordinate 19,116 downwards.
TCGATCGCCCCGGCGACGCAGCCCGCGCGGCCGTACGAGGCGCGGATCAGCGTCTGTCCCGCGAGCGGCGCGGGCGCCGGGTCGAACAGCCAGCGCGAGCCGCAGCGGAGCGACGCAGGAAGCGTGGCCGCGCCGCCGACGCGATAGGCGAGCAGCAGCTTCGCGTCCTTGCTCGATATCTTGCCGTCGCCGCTGACGTCGCAGGCCGTGCGCCGTACGCCGTCGACCGTCGCGAACCGCCGCGCCACCCGGAGCGCGACCGCGGCGTCGGCGGCGCTCACGGCGTCGACGGGCACGGGGCCGTCTGCCGGCACGACACGCCACGCGCCTTCGGCGAGCGTCGCGAAGGCGAACGCACCGGTCGCATTCGTCGTGTCGTCGGCGGTCGTGGCGCCCTCGAGCCGGAGAGTGACGCCGGCCACGGGTTCGCCATTCCCGACGTAGCGGATGGCGCCCGCGATCGCCGGACCGTTCGGCACGGCGGTTGCCGTAGACGTCGGACCAGGGGCGGCGGTCGGCGTCGCGGTCGCGGGGATGGGCGTCGTGGTCCGGGTCGGTGTCGCGACCGGTGTCGCGGTGCGCGTCGTCGTCGCCGTCGCGCTGCGGGTAGGCGTCGGCGTGCGCGTGGCGGTCGCCGCAGGCGTCGCGGTGCGAGTGCTGGTCGGCGCCGGACCGCCGCCGCGCGGCACCACCAGCAGCGTGATCGACGACGCGGGGAACGTCGCGGTCATGGCGCCGCCCGCGATCGCGAGATCGGCCTCGTGCACGATCGCCGTCGGCGCCGCGGCGCCGTAGCGATAGCGGCGCGCCGCCGCGCCGGCGGGAAAGTTGACGAGGCTCACCGTGCTCGCGAGCGCAGTGCCGGTCTTGTTGATGACCATCAACGTGAGCGCGCCGTCGCCCGCGCGCTCGGCGGCATAGACCGCGAGCTGCGATTGATCGGCGCTCGACGCCTGCACGCTCGTGTCGCCGAAGCGGCTCTGCGCGCCGTCGTAGTTCCGGAACATGCGGAACGCGTACGCGCCCGGCTGGCTCGCCGTCGGCGGCGCCCACATCGTCGCGAGGTCGAGGCCTTCACGCCCGAAGATACCGAGCACGTCGGCCTGTGCGAGCGCGCCGTTCACATGCTCGAGTCCGCCCCAGTTGTACTCGGTGACCGCGGTCTTGGTCCCCGGGTAGTCGGCGGCGACCCACGCGCGCATGCGCGGGATCAGGCGCACCGCCTCGCCGATCCAGCTCTCGTCGACGTACGTCGGATCCCAGAGCGAGCGCGTCGAGCGCAGGCGCAGCGCCTGGGTCGCCGCGTTCCCGGCTGACGAGAGCGAGACACCGGCGGCCTGCGGATAGTAGTGGAGGTCGAGGTAGTCGAGGATGCGCGTCCCGTGCTGCTGCTCGTAGGCGCGCATCTGCTGGAGGTACCAGGCCGTGAATGGGATGTTCCCGTGCGCGAGGCGGTCTTGCGGATTGTTCCACCAGGCCCCGCCCGGGGCGGCGTCGAGCGCGGACCAGAAGTACCCGGTCCAGCCCCACTCCGCCGGCCCGAGGGTCGCCGCCGTCGGGTCGCTCGCCTTGATGGCAGCACCGTACGCGTAGGTCCGGGTCCGCATCTCGTCGTAGCTCGTCGGTGTCGGGTGCACGTCGCGGTGCGTGTCGGGCCAGAGCATCGGCTCATTGTCGAGATTGTAGAAGCGGACGCCGCCGCCGGCCGCAGTTCCGTACTTGCCCGCCAGATGGCCAATCCAACCCTGGACGAACGTCGGGTCGATCGCGACGCTCGTGTCGGTCGGGTCGTTGCCGACGATCTCGGCGCCGCCCGTCGTGATCCCGTTCCCGCAGTTCGGCTGCCACGGGTCCGTCGACTGCTGCGCGCCGTACTTGGAGACGGCGAAGCCGCACGAGATCGCGCGCGACTTCGGCGTCCAGCCGATCAGCGGCATCGTGAGGAGCGTCGCGGTGCCGGTGCGACGGTCCTGGTCGACGAACTCGTCGGCGTCGGAGCCGTTCGGCAGCGCGCCGGGGTTGGGGTGATCGCTCGGGATGTTCTCGAAGTACCAGTCGGCGGCGCGATTGCTGGTGTCGTTCTGCCAGTTGTAGCGCGTGGTCGCGTTGCCGCCGAAGCGCCGGACGGGGAGTGCGAGCTCGGCCGCGAGCGCCTCGTCGGCGAAGTTCATGCCGTAGATGTACGGGCTGATCGCGTGGCGGTTCGCCGCCGCGTCGACCGCGAGCGCCGGTCCCGTACCCGGCGGCGCGGGCGTCGGGGTCGGCAGCCCCGCCGCCACGAACGCGACGTCGTCGAGCGAATAGGCCGGCTGCGCGCCCGGCGTCGCGTTGAACCACTGGACGTAGTCGACCTGGCGCGGCGACCCGAGATCGCCGAGCGGCACATCGACGCGCGTCCACGCGTTGGCGGCTGGCATGATCGTCTGCGTGACCGAGAGCCCCGACGTGGTGCTGCCGACGACCACCTGCACGCCCTGCCCGCCCGCGCTCCCGCCGTGCACCCAGAAGCGTAGGCTGTCGTAGGCGCTCACGTCGACGGCGGCCGGGTTGCCGAGCTGGAGACCGCTCCAGCCGCCCGTGTACGTGACGCCGACCGCGGCGCCACCCGCATGCACGGGCGACGACTGCACGAAGCTCCGCGTGACCCCGCCCCACGACCAATCCTGCCAGCCGCTTGCGAGCGCATCGGCGTAGACGCCGACGTCGGCCGCGGCGACCCGCGGGACCACCACCATCACCAGCGCCAAGACTCCGACCCGCAACCTGCGACGCACGTGCACGCAGGAGTAGCTGCCAGCGTGCCACTCCGGAGGCAACGGCGGACGCGCGCCGAACCGCACGCGCGGACGTCGGCTGCACAGACGCCGTGGCGAGCGCGCGTCGCGCCCGCGTCGCCGTCAGAAATACTCGCCCGCGTGCGTCGTGATGTGCTGTGCGGTCCGGGTTGCGAGCGCCATCACCGTGAGCTGCGCCGGCACCGCAACGCTGGTCGGAAAGACGCTCGCGTCGGTGACGAAGAGCCCGCGGACCGCGTGCGCCTCGCCGTGCGGATCGACCACGGCCTTTCGTCGGTCCGCGCCCATTCGGAGCGTGCCCTGCGGTTGGTACGAGAGGAACAGCGGGTCGTTGACGCGCACGCCGCGGTCGCGGATCGTCTGATACGCGCCGCGCTTCGCGACCGTCACGACGTCGTTGTACGGCAGGAAGACCTTCTCTGCGCCGGCCGCGAAGCTGATCTCGCACGCTTTCTCGAGCGCGTCGGTCAGCTGGTCCTCGTCGCTGCCGCCGAGGCGATAGCTGACGGCCGGCGGGCCGCCCTCCTCGAACTCGAGGCGGCCGCGCGTGTGGTCGTGGAGCAGCACGGCGATCGCGCCGAGCCGTGGGTAACCCCGCATGAGCTCGCGGTGCTCGCCGCCGTACCCGGGCAGCATGCTCGCGGTCGCGACCGGGTGCGCGAATGCCGGCACGAGGAGATACCCGGCGCCCGCCGAGCGTCCGCCGACCGTCAGGAACTCGTCGACGACGTAGCCCTGCGGGATGCCCTTCCACCCCTCGATCGGCTCGGGATAGAGCGCGCTCACGACGACCTGCGGCTGCAGGCGCAGGTTCCGCCCGACCGCGTCGGCGGGATCGGGCAGCTGACTCTGGCGCCAGATCCGCGGCGAGTTGATCGCGCCGGCCGCGAGCACCACGACCTTCGTCTTCAGCTTCAGCGCGTACGGCTGCCCGGTGCGCGAGCGCTGGAACACGCCGGCGACGCCTGCGGCCCTCCCGTTCTGCATGACGACTTGCGTGACCTGGCAGTCGGGAACGATCAGCGCGCCCGCCTGCGACGCCGCCGGCACGTAGGTCGTCAACATGTCGCCCTTGCGGTCGTAGGTGCAGCCGAGCGCGCAGTACCCGCAGCCGAGGCACTCGATGCGGTTGTGGAGCGGGAGGTACCCGCGGTAGCCGAGCTTCTCGCTGCCTTGCTGCAGCTTGGCGCTGTTGAGGTTCACCTGATCGGGGAGGATGCGCTGCGCGCCGATCCGCTTCTCGACCTTGCGGAAAAAGGGGTGCATCGCCTCGTGCTCGAGACCCGGGAGACCGAGCTGACTCGCCCAGTACGCGAGGAGCGGCCGCGGTGGGCGAATGCAGAGGCAGAAACTCGGTGCCGTCGAGCCGCCGACCGCGCGGCCCTGCGACACGAGCACCGTGTAGTCGGCGGTCGCCTTGGTACCGCCCTCGCGGTACAGCCGCGGGTACATGATCTCCTCGCGCTGCATGAAGTCGCCGCTCCGGAGATACGGCCCATCCTCGACGAGCACGACGGAATGACCCGCCTCCGCGAGCTCGCACGCGACGACCGCGCCGCCCGCACCCGAGCCGACGACGCACACGTCGGCGTCGAGGGTCACGTCCGCATCGACGGTGGCGCTGTCGAGGATCATCGCGCCCGGCGCGCGGCAAGCACGGTCGCGAGGTCGACCGGCGCCTCGTGCGTGACCCGCGACGTCGCCTCGATGCGTCCGAGCCAGGGGCCGTCGTACCCGACGCCCTCGAACGACCCCGTCTGCGCGTAGTGGCCGAGCGCCGCGAGGGTCTTGAGCGCGCGGAAGATGACGCGGCGAGCGCCGAGCGTACTCTCCATCCAGCCGCGGAGGTAGGCGTCCTGCTCGGTGGGACCGAGGCGCGTGAAGCGCCGCGGCTTCAAGTCGAAGAGATGGGTCCCGTGCTCCACCACCCGTAACATCAAGCGGGCCTGGCCTTGCGACGTCGACGGCAGGTCGGCGAGGAGCCCATCGATGAAGCCGCCGAGGGTCTCGCGGTCGTCGTCAGGCAACCCGAGGATGCGAACCGCGGCCTGGGTCACGACGGCGTACTCCTTCCGCGTGAGGAAGCGGAGCGGACGCTCGCTCGCCGAGTAGCGCGCGCAGCCGCTCGGGAGCACGGAGCCGAACGCGAGGAGCAGGACGCCGCCGAGCCCCGTCCGCAGGAGCCGCCGACGCGTCAGGTCCACGCGCAACGCCTCGAGGGTCGTAGCGCGGTCGTGCATCAGTCGGCGTCTCGCATCAGCGGCGCGCATGCTACGCGCGCCAGCGCGCGAGCGTCAAGACGATCGTGCTCACAAGGAGGATCTCTCCCCCTTGCGACCTGGCGACCCATCGCCGTGCGCGAGCGGCGTGCTTGCGCGCGCGCGGCGATCGTCGCAAGGTACCGCCGACCGATGCCGCTCTACGAATATCGCTGCACGAGTTGCAAGAAGCGCGTGACCATCCTCACCTTGCGCGTAAGCGAGGCCGTCGACGCCGTCTGCGACAAGTGCGGCGCGCGCACACTCGAGCGGCTGATGTCGCGCTTCGCGATGGGCCGCTCCGACGAGGCGCGGATGGACGCGCTCTCCGACCCGTCGCATCTCTCCGGGCTCGACGAGAACGACCCGAAGAGCGTCAGCCGCTGGATCAAGAAGATGAGCCGCGAGATGGGCGACGAGGTCGGCGGCGGGAGCGACATCGACCAGATGGCGGAAGAGATGGCATCGGGCGGGCTCGGCGACGACGACGGCGGCGGCGACAGCGGGGACGACGGCGGCGGCGACGATGCCGCCGGCGAATGAGCACGCCGACGGATCACGCGCAGTCGCTCTCGGCACCGTCGTCGCGCTCGGCGCGGTCTTTGGCCTCCACCGACTGATCGACCCCGACTTCTTCCAGCAAGTCGCGGTCGGCCGCGCCATCCTCGCCGACCCGGGCTCGCTCGGCGCGTCGACCTTCGTGCACGCGTATCCGTCCTATCGGTACGTCGAGGACAAGTGGCTGCCGTCGGTCGTGGTCGGGGTGCTCGATCGCGTCGGCGGCGCGGACGCGCTGATGCTCTATCAGGTCGCGGTCGCCGTTCTCGTGGCCCTCGCCTGGTACGGCATGCAACGCGCCTGGGGGACGGCGCGGCTCGCGGCCGTGGCCGGCACGACGCTCGCGCTCGTGGCGTGCAGCTTCCGAATCGAGCCCCGCCCCGACACGCTCAGCCACGTACTGCTCGCGGCGACGATCGCCCTCACGATCGCGCCCTGGCCGCTCCGGCGCGCGCTCGTGGCGACCGCCCTCCTGACGGCGCTCTGGGTGAACGTCCACGGCTACTACGTGAACGGCCTGCTCGTGCTCGCGGCGGCGGCCGTCGCCGCGAGCCTCGGCGACCGCGCCCTCGCGGCGACGCCGCTCCGTCCGCGTGAGCGCGTCCTGCTGGTCGCGGTCGCGACCGCGGCGTGCATCGTCCACCCGCAGGGCTGGCGCGCGCTCTGGTCGCCGCTCGAGCAGCTGCTGCGGCTCCGGTCCGAGGCGCACTTCCGCGCGGCGATCCAGGAGCTCGGTCCCGCGACGCAGCTGCTGGCCGGCGCGGGGTGGTGGCACTGGGCCGCGCTGCTCGCCGGAGCCGTTGCGGGCGCGGCGCTCACGCGACGCCGCGGCGCGCACGACGCGCTCGTCCGCCAGGCGGTCGGCCTCGCGGCAGTCCTCCCCTGGCTCGTCCTGCCGCCCCCCGGCCTCACGGCCTACGCGTATCGTGTGACCTTCGCACTCCTCGTGCTGGCACTCTTCGAGATCCCGCGCCTGCTCGCGGCGCGCCGGCTCTTCGCACCCCTGCTGCTCGTCGGCTTTGCCGTACTCGCAGCGGCGGCGGTGCGGAACGTTCCCTTGGTCATCCCGGCCGCGCTCGTCGTGCTCGGTCCGATGTGGACGGCGATCGTCGCCGACCGAAAACGCGCCCGCCGGCCGCTGCTCGTACGCGCGCCCGCGCTCGGCGTTGCCGTCCTCGTCGCCGTCGTCGTGTGGATGCGGCTCGCCGACCGCCTCGACACCGACGTGCGGGCGCCGATCCGCACCGGGTGGGGCATCGACGAGCGGCGTTTCCCGGCGCAGGCGATCGACTTCGTCCTCCGCGAGAACGTCGCGGGACCGTTCCTCAACAACTTCGACAGCGGCGGCTACCTCCTCTACCGCCTGCATCCCGGCGCCGCCGCGTTCATCGCCGGCAACACGTCGATGTTCCCGACCGAGTTCCTCGAGTACTACCGCGCCCGCGTGACGACTACCCCGGACCTCGCGGACATCGTGCGCCGCTTCGGCGTGCAGGCCGCGATTCTGGACTTCGCGACGTCGGCGACGAACCAGCTCGTCGGCGCGCTCGCGCGTTCGCCCGACTGGCGCCTCGCGTTCTTCGATCGCGCGGGCGCCGTGTTCGTACGTGGCGATCCCGCTGTGGGGGCGCTCGACGTCGCGGGGCGGGCGCGCGCGGTCGCCGTCGAGGACGACGCGTCGCACGGATTGCCCACGTGGCTCGGCGGCGCGCGCCTCCCCTATCCGAGCTTCAACCTCGCGCACTTCCTCGCGGCGCTCGGCCGCCCCGATCTCGCCGCGACGGAGGCAGCGCGCGTCTGGCAGTCGGCGCCGGCCGAGGAGGTCGCGGTGCTCGGCGGCCGTTTCGCGCGCGATGCGGGCCGGCTCGTCGACTTCCTGCCGACGCTCGACGCCGCGGAGACACGCTTCCCCGCCTCGGCGGCGATCCGGGAGCTCCTCGCCCTCGCCCTCGCGTTCCGCGCCGAGACCGCACTGAACGCCGGCACGCTCGCCGACGCGAAGCGCGATCTCGAGCGCATGCTCACGCTCCAGCCGGACGCGTGCGGACCGTATGTCGCACTCGCCAAGGTGGCGGCGCTCGCCCGCGACGTCCCCACGGCCATGACGCTCCTCGGCCACAGCCAGACCCGCGACCGCGACGGCATGTGCGTGCGGAGCGCCGCCGCCGACCCGATCCTCCGTCCGTTGCTCGCGCCCTGACGTTTACGCGCGCTCGAGCAGCACGATCGCCTGCGCGGCGATGCCTTCCGCGCGCCCGATTGCCCCGAGCCCTTCGCCGCGCGTCGCCTTCACATTCGCCGCGTCGATCGCGACGCCGAGGAGCTCGGCGACCACCGCGCGCATCGCGTCGAGGTGCGGCGCCAGCTTCGGCTCTTCCGCGTGGATCGTCACGTCGACGTTCCCGACGCGAAAGCCGCGCGCCCGTACCATCGCCATGGTCTCGACGACGAACTCGCGGCTCGGGCGATCCTTGTGACGCGGGTCGCGGTCGGAGAAGTGCCGCCCGATATCGCCCGCGCTGATCGCGCCCATAAGCGCATCGGTGACCGCATGGAGGACCGCATCCGCGTCGGAATGTCCCGCCAAACCGCGATCGTGCGGAATCTCGACGCCGCCGAGGACGAGCCGCCGTCCGGAAGCAAACGGATGGATGTCGTACCCTTGCCCGATGCGGAATCCCGACACGGCCGGCGAGGCTAGAGCCGGCCTCCCGTGCTGTCAAATTCCGCCGTCCGAAGGCGGCGGGATTGGTGCAGGGCGTCACGGGTCGTGATAAGCGTTCGGCCTCCTGCGCATGAGCGATCCAGCGAGACACCGCGACGTCGACCTCGACCTGCACACGGCGGCGACACCGGCGGAACAGTTCCTGAACAAGTACGCCGAGGACGTGCTGGCGAGCCTCGGTGACGGGCTCGTGCTGCTCGACGTCGCCGGAAGAGTCGTGTTCATGAGCCCGGGGGCCGAGGATCTGACGGCGGTCTCGGCCAAGCACGCCAGCGGCAAGGCGGCGATCCAGGTCTTCGCGGCGCACCATTGGCTTGCGGAACGCATTACGGCGTTCGTCCACGGCGAGGGGCGGCGCCTGACCGACAGCGGCGAGCTCGCGGCACCTTTCGGGCGGCGCGCCATGGTGCGGCTCACGGCGTCACAGGTGATCGATCGCGAGGGCACGACCGTCGGCAGCATGCTGCTGCTCCACGACGTCATCGCGACGCGCTCGCTCACCGAGACCGGCGAGCGCGGCAGCCGGGTCGGCGAGCTCGCCGCCGTCGCCGCTGGGCTCGCGCACGAGATCAAGAATCCGCTCGGCGGCATCAAGGGCGCGGCCCAGCTCCTCGAAGGCACGCTCGCGGCCGACCCCGAGGGTCTGCGCTTCACCTCGCTCATCACCCGCGAGGTCGACCGGGTGTCCGCGCTGCTGGAGCAGCTCCTCGAGCTGACGCGCCCGCCGCGGCTTCGGCTTGCCGCCGTCAACGTCCACCGCGTACTGCAGGAGGTGCTGACGCTCGAGCGTGCGGCCGCCGCCGACGCGCTCCTCCTCCGGTGCAACTTCGACCCGAGCTTGCCGGCGGTATGGGCGGACGAGGCCCAGATCCGGCAGGTCTTCTTGAACCTCGTGAAGAACGCGCTCGAGGCGATGGAGCGGAAAGGTACCCTCACCATCACGACCCGCATGGAAACCGACTTCCACGTGCGCGCGGCCGGCCAGGACCGCAGCCGCCAGTACCTCTCGGTCGACGTCGAGGACAGCGGTCCCGGCATCGAGCCTAAGACTACGAGCGGATCTTCACCCCGTTCTTCACGACCAAGAACAAGGGCACCGGCCTCGGCCTCGCGGTGAGCCACCGCCTGGTCACGCAACACGGGGGCCTGTTGCGGGTCGAGAGCGAGCCGGGACGGTGGACGCGCTTTCGCGTGAGCCTGCCGGTCGCGAGCGCCGGGGAGGCGAGCTGATGGCGCGCGTGCTCATCGCCGACGACGAGGAATCGATCCGTCTCGTCCTCTCGACTGCCCTCACGCAAACAGGTCACGACGTCGAGGTCGCGGCGACGGGGGGCGAGGCACTCGCGCAACTCATCGGCGGTTCCTTCGACGTCGCGATCCTCGACGTCCGCATGCCCGACATGAGCGGCCTCGACGTCCTCGCGCGGGTGCGCGAGACGGAAACGCCGGTGATCGTGATCGTCATCACTGCCCAGAACACGATGGCGAACGCCATCGAGGCGATGAAGCGCGGCGCCTTCAACTACCTCACCAAGCCCTTCGACCTCGACGAGGTGCGGACGCTCGTCGCGCGCGCGTCCGAGATGCACAAGCTCAAGGACACGGTCGGCCGCATCCGCACCGAGGTCGTCGGCCGCTACGAGCCCGGCGTCACCCTGATCGGCACCAGCACCGCGATGCAGGAGATCTTCAAGACGATCGGCCGGCTCGCCAACAGCGACGCGACCGTGCTCATCGAGGGCGAGAGCGGTACCGGCAAGGAGCTGATCGCGCGCGCCATCCACGTGCACTCGCCGCGTTGGAGCGGCCCGTTCGTCGCGCTCAACTGCTCGGCGATCCCGCGCGACCTCCTCGAGAGCGAGCTCTTCGGCCACGAGCGCGGCGCCTTCACCGGCGCGAGCGAGCGCCGGGTCGGACGCTTCGAGACTGCGGGCGGCGGTACGCTCTTCCTCGACGAGGTCGGCGACATGCCGATCGAGCTCCAGGTGAAGCTGCTCCGCGTCCTGCAAGAGCGCGAGTTCAGCCGGGTCGGCTCGACGACCGTCATCAAGGCCGACGCGCGCATCATCGCCGCCACCAACCAGGGGCTCGAACGCGCGGTCCGCGAGGGCCGGTTCCGCGAGGACCTCTACTTCCGTCTCAAGGTCGTGCCGATCGCCGTCCCGCCGCTCCGCGAGCGACGCGGCGACATCCCGCAACTCATCCGCCACTTCCTCGCGAAGACCAACGCCGAGATGGGCACCGACATCAGCGGCATCACGCCCGACGCCGAGGCGCTGCTCGTGCGGCACCCGTGGCAGGGCAACGTCCGCGAGCTCGAGAATACGCTCGTGCGCGCCGCGGTCCTGGCGCCTGGGCAGACCCTCACGGAGGCCGACCTGCAGCTGCCCGAGGCCGCGCCGCCGCCGGCGCTCGCGGGCTCGCTCGCCGAGACGCTGCGGAGCGCCGTCGCCGCGCTCGTGAACGACCCGAGCCGTCCCGGCAAGGAGCTGCATGCCGCCGTCGTCGCGGCGGTCGAGCGTCCCCTGATCGAGCTCGTCCTCGAGCAGACGGGCGGCAATCAGCTGCGCGCGGCCGACCTCCTCGGCATCAACCGTAACACGCTCCGGAAGAAGCTGACCGCGCTCGGCATCCCCATCCCCCGCGGCTCGTCGTGACGCTGCCCTCGCGGCTGTACGCGATCGTCGACCCCCTCGACACAGGCCGCGATCCGGAGACGCTCGCGCGAGCGATGCTCGCCGGCGGTGCGCGTCTCCTGCAGCTGCGGCTGAAGTCGACGGCGACGGGCGCGCTCGTCCGGACCGCCGAGGCCGTGCGTGAGCTGACCTCCGCGGCTGGCGCCATGTTCATCCTGAACGACCGTGCCGACGTCGCGGAGGCATGCGATGCCGACGGGGTCCACCTGGGCCAGGAGGACCTGCCGGTGGCCGCCGCCCGCGCGGTGCTCGGCACGGGCAAGCTGATCGGGTTCTCGACCCACAGCGAGACCCAGCTCGCCGAGGCGCGCGCGCGCACGGCGCCGACTACCTCGCGTTCGGGCCGATCTACGCCACCACGAGCAAGGGCGTGGCGGATCCGGTGCTCGGCTGCGAGCGCCTGACCGCGGCGCGCCACCTGACCGACGCGCCGCTGGTCGCGATCGGCGGCATCACCGCGGCGACCGCCCCGGCGGTCCTGGCCACCGGCGCCGACGCGGTCGCGGTGATCGCGGCGCTCGTGCGCGCACCCGACGTGGAGCGCGCCACGGCCGAGTTGCTCGCGGCGATCGAGCGCTAGCTAGCTAGCGCCGTTCGGACCGCCCCCAGGATCTCTCCATACGGTGTGGGATCGCCCGGTTGCGGGCGCCCTTGCGTTCGGCGCTGGACCCCACGGGGGGCGGGACATCCGGGGGGAACAATTGTGCATCGGATGTTCACACCTCCATGGCATGACCAAGGTTCGCACCGTCCCCTGCGCCTCGCGCGTCACCCCTCTCGCCACCCGTACCCGCCGCCGTCTCCCGCCGGCGGTGGCACTTGCCGGCGACGGAGCAGTCGTCCGCGACCTGCGGACGGCGCTCGGCGCCCTCGGCGACCTGGACCTCCCGATCGTGCTGATCGGCGAGCCGGGGGTCGGGAAGCGCGCCTGTGCCGAGACCCTGCATCGCGGCGCGGCGCCGGACGCTTGTCCACTCCAGGTGCTCGAACCGGACGCGCCCGAGCTCGTCCATCTCGACCACGTGCTCGAGGACCTGACCGCGCACGCCGCGTCATCCGGGAGGACCGGACGACCGACGATCTACCTCGAGAGCATCGAGCGGATCCCGTTGCCGGTGCAGGAGCGGATCGTAGCGACGCTCGCCCGTGCCCATCCGGTCCGCGTCGTCGCGAGCGCGCCCACCTTGCTTGCCGAGCTCGTGGGGCTCGGTTGCGTGGACCGCCGGCTCTCCGACGCCTTCTCCCGGGTCACGTTGCACGTCCCAGCACTCCGCGACCGCTTCGGAGACGTCGCCGCCATCGCCCGCGCCCTCGAGCCGGCTGTCACGATCGACCCCACGGTCCCCGACGTCCTCGTCGGCTACGGCTGGCCCGGCAACGTCCTCGAGCTCGTCGAAACGCTGGAGCGCGCACGGGTGCTCGTCTCCGGAGCACGCGTGACAGCCCCCGCGGTCCGTCGCGTCCTCGGCAACCGCCCGCGCCGCTCGCGCGGCTTCGACATCATGCGGCTCGACGACTTCGAGTACCGGTACCTGCGGAGGGTCGTCGCACGGTTCTCCGGGAACCAGAGTCACGCGGCGCTGCACCTCGGAATCAGCCGCAACACGTTGGCGCGGAAGCTCCGCGAGCCGATGCCGAGCCCCCCGCTCGTCGCCAAGCGAGCGTAACCCGCGGGGCGCGATCGATCGCTACGCGGTGTGCTTCGCGATCCAGTCGGCCTCGGCGCCGGGCTCGGGCAGGATGTCGCCGCCCTCCATGACCCAGCGCGCGGGCACATCGACCGTGACGACCGATACCTGGTCGCGCGCGAGCTCGAGCACGCGCGCAAGCAACTCTTCCAACTCCGAGACCAAGCGCCCCTTCTGCTCGGCGGTGCGGCCGGCGCGGATGCTCCCCAGCATGAGGGCCCGCTTGTCCGCGGGGAGCATCCCCGCCTCGTCCTCGGCGAAGAAGGTGTGCACGAACATCGCCAACCCGCCGGTCACGTCGCAGTGAATGCGGGTCACCGCCTCGGCGATCGCGGCGCGCTGGTCGTAGGAGCTGATCTGCGGGGTGACGATGCAACGGTAGAGCGGCATGGCGGCGTCCTTCCGCGCTCAGATGAGCGGCAACGGTCCGTCGAGCGTGGTGACGACCACCTCGTCGGGATGGCAGCCGGTCACCTCGCGCCAGAGATCGGAGACACGGCGCATGAACGCGGTCCGGTCGTCGTCGGCGAATCCCGTCGGGACCGAGCGCGCGATCAGCGACGACGTGCTCGGCTTTCCGGCCGTGAAGCCGAAGCCCGCGGGGATCGTGACCCAACGAATCTCGACCTCGGCGGGGTTCTCGCCGAAGGTCTCCGTCGCCAGGTGCTGCAAAGCGAGCGCGAGCCGATCGCGGAGGCGATGGGGGGCCTGTCCCTCCTGCACCATGCAAACGTACTGCGGCATGGCTCCTTCTCGACCCGCAGCGCTCTTCTTGCAAGCCGCGGCGGGTCGCGACGCTCAGCGGGTGGTCCGGCGGAGCACGCGGCCGGGACGCACGCCGGTCGACTGCCCGTCGGCGAGCACGCGGGCGCCATTCACGAAGACCGCGGCGATGCCCGCGGGCGGACGGTGCGGCTCCTCGAACGTGCCGCGATCGACGACCCGGGACGGATCGAAGAGCACGAGGTCCGCGAAATGGCCCGGCCGCATGAGCCCGCGGTCCGCGAGGCCGAACGTCGCGGCGGGGAGACCCGTCATGCGGTGGATCGCGTCCGCGAGCGTCAGCACGCCGAGCTCGCGCGCGTAGCGGCCGAGCACGCGCGCGAACGTGCCGTAGAGCCGCGGATGCGGCTTGCCATCGAGGGTCGGGATGCCGTCGGACCCGATCATGGTCGTCGGGTGGCGCAGCACGGTCTGCACGTCCTCCTCGCACATGCTGTGCACGACGACGGTCGCTTCCGGCTCGATGGCGAGCACGTGCGCGGCGGCCGCGGTGGGCTCGAGCCCGAGTGCCGTCGCGATCGCGGGGATCGCCTGTCCCTCCCACTCCGGACGGGCCGGCGCCGACGCGATGACGACGTCGCCCGGATCGAGCACGCCGAGGCCGCTCTCGAAGCGCCCGTCGCGGAACACCGCGGCGAGCACGGTGCTGCCCGCGGTGTAGGGATACTGATCCGCGCGGACGTCGAGCCCGCGGCTCCGCGCGTCCTCGATGAGCCGCAGCGACTCCCGCACGAGCCCCCACGCCGCCCGTCCCGACGCCTTGTGATGCGAGATCTGCACGGGCACCCCGGCTGCCGCGCCGATCGCGATCGCCTCGCGCACGGATTCGAGGAGCCCGATGCTCTCGTTCCGGAGATGCGTCGTGTAGAGCCCGCCCGTCCCGCGAAAGATCGACGCCAGCTCGACGAGCTCGTCGGTCGCGGCGAACGAGCCCGGGGGATAGATCAGTCCCGACGAGAGCCCGAGCGCCCCGGCCGCGACACCCTCGGCGACGGTCGCACGCATCACGGCCATCTCCGTCGCATTCGGCGCTGTCGGCTTCGTGCCCATCGCGTCGTACCGCACCGTGCCGTGTCCGATCAGGACGCCGACGTTGGCGGCGGGCGGCGCGGCTTCGAGACGGCCCGCGTATCCCGCGAAGCCGTGCCACTCGGGCAGGACCGCGCCCGGGTGGAACGTCCGCGCCATGCGCGACGCGGCCTCGAACGGCGCCGCGCCCATCCCGCAATTGCCGACGATGCACGTGGTGACCCCGCCCGCGACTTTGAAGCCCAAGTCCGGGTGCAGAATCGCGGCGAAGTCGTCGTGGGTATGGACGTCGATGAACCCGGGCGCGAGCGCGAGCCCGCGGCCGTCGATCGTCTCGCGCCCCGCCCCGTCCGCGACGCCGACGGCGGCGATGCGGTCGCCGTCGAGCGCAACGTCGCCGACGACCGCCGGCGCCCCCGAGCCGTCGTGGATGCTGACCTCGCGGATGACGACGTCGTGTCGGGCCATCGTCGAGCGCGGACGTCAGACTTCGGGCATGTCGTAGTCGCGGTCGCTGAACGGCGACGAGTGCTCGTACGCTTCGTCGCTCGGCAGCGCGCGGTCGGCGAAGCGCATGAACTCCTTCCGGAACGTGACGTTCACCGTGCCGGTCGGCCCGTTGCGTTGCTTGCCGATGATGATCTCGGCTTCGCGCTCCTCCTCGGGGCTGAGCTCCTTGTTGTAGGCGGCCTCGCGGTAGACGAAGAGGATGACGTCGGCGTCCTGCTCGATGGCGCCCGACTCACGGAGGTTCGCCATGACCGGGCGGCGGTCGGCGCCCTTCTCCTCGACCCGCCGGTTCAGCTGCGAGAGCGCGATGATCGGGAGCTCGAGCTGCTTCGCGAGCGCCTTCAGCGAGCGCGAGATTTCGGAGATCTCTTGCTCGCGCGAGTCGGTCCGGCCCGAGCCGCGCATGAGCTGCATGTAGTCGATGACGATGAGGCCGAGCCGGCTGCCGCGCGCGTGGATCTCGCGCTTCAAGCGGCGCGCCTTCGCCCGCAGCTCGAGCACCGAGAGGCCGGCCGCGTCGTCGATGTAGATCGTCGCCTGGTGGAGCGCGCCCGCGGCGCTCGCGAGCTTCGCGAAGTCCTTCTCGTGCAGGCGGCCCGAGCGCACGTCCTGGTAGTTCACGAGGGCTTCGGAGCAGAGCATGCGGAGCACGAGCTGCTCCTTCGACATTTCGAGCGAGAAGATCGCGACGCCGACCCCCGTTTGCTGCGCGGCGGCCGTGCCGATGTTCAGCGCGAGTGCCGTCTTTCCCATACCGGGACGGCCGGCGACGATGATCAGATCACCGCTGTGCATGCCCGCGGTCATCTTGTCGAGGTCGTGGAAGCCGGTCGGGACGCCGGTCACCATTTCCTTCCGGTCGAAGAGCTTTTCGATCTCCTTGATCGCGGGCGGCAGCAGGTCGCTGATCGGGAAGAACTCGGTCGTGATCTTCATCTCGGCGATCGCGAAGATCTTCGACTCGGCGACGTCGACGAAGCGCTCGACGTCGGTCTGGTTGCCGTAGGCCTCGGTCGCGATCTCGGTGGCGGTCGAGATGAGGCCGCGGAGGATCGCCTTCTCGCGGACGATCTTCGCGTAGTACTCGGCGTTCGCGGCCGTCGGCACGCGGTTCGCGAGCTCGGCGATGAACGTCGCGCCGCCGACGTCCTGGAGCTGTCCGCGCTGGCGGAGCGCTTCCGTCAACGTCACGATGTCGACCGGCGAGCCGTGCTCGTTCAGCTCGACCATCGCCGTGAAGATCTTGCGGTGTGCCTCGCGGTAGAAGTGCTCACCGCGCAGGATCGGCAGGACGAGATTGCAGGCGTGGTTGTCGAGCAGGACGCCCCCGAGCACCGACTCCTCGGCTTCGAGGTTCTGCGGCGGAATCTTGCGGAGATTCTCCTCGATCGAAGCCATCGTCACCACCCCCGGGGGAGGGAGTGTATAGACCCCGCTCGCGCGAAAGTCATCCACGAACCGTCAACGGTTCGTCGGAATCAGTGGAGAGCGCGGCCGCGCGCCACGCTGAAGATCTCCGCGAAGCGCGCGAGACCGTCGGCGATTCGCGGGCCGTACCAGGAGAGCGCCTTGCCGTCGACGAAGTAGACGCGGTGGTGACGGAGCGCGGGCGTCGCGGCAAGCGGCTCCAGCGCCGGACGATCCTTCGCCGTGAAGTGGTACGGCTCGTCGGGCAGCAGCACGACCTCGGGTGCCGTCGCCGCGATCCGCTCGAGTGTCATCGTCGGGTAGCGCTCGGTCTCGTCGGCGCAGAGGTTCGCGCCGCCCGCCGCGCGCAGCATGTCGTGCGCGTAGGTGTCGGCGTTGAACGCCATCCAGGGTTTTCGCCAGATCGGGCAGAAGTAGCGCACCGGTCGCGCGCCCGTGATCGCGGCGAGCGTGCCGGCGACGCGGCGCTCCTGCTCGGCGGCGAGCGCCGAGCCTTCGTCTCGGCAACCCGCGATGGCTCCCATCCGTGCGATCGTGCGCACGCCGTCCATGATCGTCTTCGGCTCGGTCACGAACACGGTGAGGCCGAGCGCGGCGAGCGCCGCGAAATCCTCGCGGCGATTCTCCTCGGCGTTCATGATGACGAGGTCGGGGGTCGACGCGCCGATCGCGGCGAGGTCGGGATTCTTCGTCCCGCCCACCTTCGGTACCGCCGCGACCTCGGCCGCGGGCTCCTCGCAGTACCGCGTCACCGCCACCACTCGCGGACCGGCACCGAGCGCGAAGAGCGTTTCGGTGAGACTCGGCACGAGCGACACGATCCGCATCGGCACGACCGGCAGGTCGACGTGGCGGCCGAGATCGTCGACGACGGACTGGCGCTCCATAGCGTCTCTATACGGTGTGACCCCGGGCCGAGCCATCGCGTGCCGTGAGCCGCGTCATGCGTCCCCCGCTCGGATGACGCGAGTCCAGTGCGACTAGCGCTTCTTGCGCGCCGGCTGGCGCGCGGGCGCGGGCGGGCGGCGCTCGATCTCGTCGAGAAAATTCTCGCAGTCGGCGTATTCTTCCTTGGTGCCACCGTAGTTGAACGTGAAGGTCGAGTTGCGCGTGAAGTACGCGATGTTCGACTTCGGCGGAAACTCCGGGACCTGCGCCACGAGCTCCCGCAGGCGCTCGTGTACGCGGCTCTGAAAATACGCGAGCTCCTCCCGCTTCTGAACCTGCGCCCCCGGCTTACCGACGCTCGCATAGGGCGGCGCGTAGAGACGTGGGTTCTGAAACCGGAAGCTCGCCGTCGCTTGGTACCACGGCTTCCCGCGGCCGCTGAACTCCGCGCTCAGCGGCTCCCACACCACCGACTTCAGGAGGCGCTTGAACTCCTCGCACCACTCCGTCCACGCGACGCGGTCCTCCTGCGCCTGCAGCTGAAACGGCGACTGATTGGTAGTGCGGCCCGACGGATGGGCCTCGCCCATCGGGTGCTCGTGCGGCTGCCCGACGTGGTGGCTCTGGCTCTTCGTGCCCTCCGAGGTGCGCCCGTAGTCGCCGGTCGCTTGTGCGTGCGCATGCGCGACGAAGCCCGCGAGCAGCCCCGCCGACACCGCGGCCGCATACCACGCCGGACGTCGTACGCGCCGCACGTCAGCCGCCCGGTGTCGCGGCGCCGCGATCGCGGATGATGCGCTCGAGGTCTGCCTTCTCCTCGCCGGTGATCTCGTCGTGCGCGCGATCCGGCGCGTCGGGCGGCTCGGAAAGTGCCCGTGCTCCCGGTTGGCTCGGAGGGAGTCCCGGAGCCTCCGCGCGTTGCGCGCTCACCCACCACACGAGGAAACCGGCCGCGAGCACGAGCAACGCCACCGTCCACCAGGTCCCGCTTCCCCTCTTGCGCTTGCGCTGCGCCATCCTAGGTCCCCTCCGCCGCGCGGTCATCGACGCGCATCTCCATCACGTTCCAGCCGCGCCGTTTCGCTTCGCGCCGGAGGCGCGGGTCCGGGTTCACGATCTCGGGGTGGCCGACGATCTCGAGCATCGGCAGGTCGGTCACCGAGTCGGTGTAGAACCAGCTCGCCGCGAGGTCGACGTCGTGCTCGGCGGCGAAGCGGCGCGCCCAGTGAATCTTGCCCGCGCCGTAGCAGATCGGCTTGTGCACCTCGCCCGTGAAGCGGCCGTTCTCGATCACGAGCCGCGACACCAGCATGTGCTCGATGCCGAGCTCCTCGGCGAGCGGCGTCGCCAGATACGGGGTCGAGCTCGAGAGCAGCGCCACCACGTGTCCCTGCTCCTGATGGCTCCGCACGCGGCGTATCATCGCAGGCTGGAGATACTGGCGCACCACGTCCCGGTACCAGAGCCGGCAGTGCTCGGCGACGGCTTCCTCGCTCTTGCCCCGGATCCACCCGCTCGTGCTCGCCGCCGCCCGCTCGATGTCGAGCATGCCGAGCTTGTACCTCAGGTACAGGTAGATCGTGCGCGCGGCATCACGGCGCCGAATCTCGCCGCGCTGCCGCAGAAAGCGCATGTACAACGGCCCGGAGTTCTTCGAGAGCAACGTCCCGTCGATGTCGAAGAACGCCGCGACCGCCACGACCTGCTCAGCCCGAGGCTACCTCTCCACGATCATGCTGATGCCCTGCCCGCCGCCGA
>JANNPN010000364.1:0-4969 GCA_031400185.1 Polyangiaceae bacterium | reverse complement strand
ACGACGCCGTCGGCGACAACTTCCTCGACTTCTCGCAGCTGCCCTCGAACGATCCCATGACGCTCGACCTCACGAACGGGCTCGGCGCCGGCGTGCTCGGTCACACCGCGAGCAACGGGATCGTGATGAAAGGCTCGCTCGCGACCGCCGGGTCGTTCTTCCGCGTCCGCGGCTCGGAGGGATCGGACACCATCACCGGCAACGCCAAGAGCAATGTCTTCGACGACTGCGGCGGCAACGACGTCTACGCGGGCGCCGGCGGCAACGACCTGTTCAACGAGCTGAACGGCTTCCTCCGAAACGGCGCCGAGATCGTCGACTGCGGCAATGACCGCTACGAGGGCGGCCCGGGCGACGACCAGTACCAGCTCGCCTGCCATCTCTCCGCGGGCACCGAGACGAAGACGCTGGTCGAGCTGCCGAACGAGGGCAGCGACCGCATCTTCCACACCAGGACGACGTGTGTCTCCAACACCACGTCGACCTTCGACCTCCGAAGCGATGCGCAGCTCGTGCGCGTCGGCCCCGGCGGCGGGCCACCACGTCAGATCGTGCAGACCGGCGCGCCCGGGCAGGCCGCGAACTTCGAGAACGTCTTCGCCGGCTCCAACGCCGACACGGTGACCGGCAACGACGGCAACAACGTGCTCGGCGCGACGAGCCCGAGCACGCTCCTCGCCGGCGGGCCCGGGAACGACACGTTCAGCGGCGGCACGGTCACGTACGCGGCGGCGCCGGGCCCCGTGTACGTGAACATCGCGACCGGCGTGGCCACGGGCGAAGGCACCGACGACGTGAAAGCGGTGACGCGCCTCATCGGCTCGCCTTTCGACGACACGATCATCGGCAAGTCCGGCTCGCTCATCCTCTCGGGCGGCGAGGGGAACGACACGATGGTCGGCGAGTTCAACAACGTCGTGAACGGCGACGGCGGCAACGACCACATCATGGTCGGCGGCGGCGTCACCGCGAACGGCGGCGAGGGCGACGACACGCTGATCGCCCTTGCCTTCAGCGATACGCTGAACGGCGGCGGCGGCAACGACACGTTCATCCTGAACGGCGGCTTCCACACTGTGAACGGCGGCGCCGGCACCGACGTCGTCGACCTCCGGAACGAGGGCACCGACACCGTCGACTGCGGCGCCGACGCGGACGTCGTGCGCACCGACCAGGGCGACACCGTGAACGCCAACTGCGAGATCGTGAACCCCGGCGGCACCGGCGGCGCTCCCGACACGACCGATCTGGCGCTCGTGTCGTGCGGCCTCGGCAACGCGACCTTCCTCGCCGCGTCGAGCGACGCGAGCCGCGTGTTCTTCAGTACCAAGGACACATTGGTGCCGACCGACACCGACACGGCGCTCGACATCTACGAGCTCACCGTCGCGGGGCTCCGCCTGGTCTCGGGCGGCACCGCGAACGTCGACGTGTCCTTCGACCGCATCAGCAGTGACGGTAGCCGCGTGTTCTTCGAGACGCCGGAAGCGTTGCCTGGTACCGGCGACACCGACACGGCCTACGACGTCTACGAGCGGGTGAACGGCGTGCTTCGCCTCGTCTCCGGCGGCAGCCTGAACAAGGACGCCTTCTTCGGCGGCGCCACCGCCGACGGCAGCCGCGTCTGGTTCACGAGCGGCGATCCGTTGCTCCCCGCAGACACCGACCAGACGAACGACCTGTACGAGCGAAGCGGCACGACCCTCACCCTCGTCTCCGGCCCCGACACGAACCCCCTCTCGTTCACCGGGTTCGGCGGCGCGACCGCCGACGGCTCGATCGTCTGGTTCACGACCGGCAAAAGCCTCCTCCCCGAAGACACCGACGGCTTCCCCGACGTGTACCAGCGCGCCGGCGGCGTGCTGACGCGCATCTCGGGGTCGGGCATCGGCGTCTTCACCGGGTTCGCCGGTGCGTCGGCGGACGCCAGCCACGTGTACTTCACGAGCGATAAGCCGCACGTGGCGACGCCGGCTGCGTCAGTCCCGCGCGCCTCCGGGACATTCCCTCGCGCCCCGGGCGCGAGACCGCGCGCCGTCGGCGACACGATCTTCCGCCTCTACGAGCGGAGCGCCGGCGGCCTCGTGGACCTCGGCGCCGACGCGACCTTCGTCGGCGCGTCGGCGAACGGCGCGCGCGTCGTGTTCCGTACCGACGAGGCGCGCCTCCCGGCCGACACCGACGGCAACATCGACCTCTACGCGCGGGAGAACGGCACGCTCACGCTGCTGACCGGCGGGAGCGACGACGTGAGCGTCGCCTCCAACGCGATCTCCGCAGATGCGACCCGCGTCGTTTTCGAGACGACCGAGTCCCTGCTGCCCGCCGATACCGACATCACGACCGACGTCTACCTGAGCACGAACGGCACTCTCACCCTACTGACCCCCGGTACGGCGGACATTCCGGCGGTCTTCAAGGGGGCGGCCGCCGACGCGACCCGCATCTTCTTCCGGACCGCCGAGGCGCTCGTGCCCGAGGACACCGACGTCGGCATCGACGTCTACGAGCGGAGCGGTGGCACCGTCGCGCTCGTCGCCGCCGGCAACGGCAACGTCACGACCTTCTTCGGCGGCAGTGCGCAGGCCGGCGACGTCGTCTTCTTCCTCTCCGACGAGCAGCTCGTGCAGGCCGACGGCGACGCGACGCGGGATCTCTACGCCGTCGGTCCGTCGGGCTTTCCGCCCGCGCCGGTGTGCACGCCGGTCACGGCGGACGAGATCTGCGACAACTGCCTCGACGACGACGGCGACACGCTGATCGACCGCGTCGACGACGACTGTCCGGCGCCCGCCGACGGCGCCGGGGCCGCGCTTCCGGATCCGAAGACGCTCGGCAAGGCGGCGGTCAGGTGCCAGAAGGCGCTCGGCAAGGCCGGCACGAAGCTCGCCTCACAGAAGCTGAAGCGGCTGCAGACGTGCGCGCAGGGCGCGTTCGCGTGCCTGCAGCAGAAGCCCGGCGACGACGGCTGCATCGGCAAGGCGTCCGCGCAGTGCGGCAAGGCGCTCGCCGGGCTCGCCGCCGACCGCGGAAAGCTCACCGCCGCGCTCACGAAGACCTGCGGGCCGCCGGCGCTCGAGAGCGCCGACCTGCTCGGCGCGGCCGGCCTCGGCTACGCCGCCGAGACCGAGCTCTGCGCCGACCGCGGGATCGCGCCGCTCACCTCCGTCGCCGACGTCGCGGCGTGCGTCGCGCGGAGCCACGAGTGCCGCGCCGAGGCGCTCCTGGGCGTCGAGACGCCGCGCGCCGGCGAGGTCCTGGCACTGCTCGGCCGCGACCCCGCCGTCGACGCGCCCTGCCTCGGCACGACCGCGAACGGGGGCGGCCAGGGTCGGGGCGGCGACGGCGGCGGCAAAGCCGCCGTCAAATGCCAGAAAGGGCTCGCCAAGGCCGGCGCCGGCTTCGCCGCGCAAGAGCAGAAGCTGCTCCAGAAGTGCGCCGGCGCGGTCGCCGCGTGCCTGCAACTGAAGGCGAGCGATGCGGCCTGCCTCGCGAAGGCGCGTGCGACGTGCGGGAAGCTCGTGCAGAAGCTCGCGGCCGCCGAGACCAAAGTCGGCGCAACGATCACGAAGAATTGTAGCGCAGCGGTGCTCGATGCGAGCGGCGTGCTCGCCGCCGACGGCCTCGGCTTCGGCGAGCACGCGGCGACCTGCGCCGGACTCGACGTGCCGTCGCTCGCGACCCTCGCGGACGTCGCGACGTGCACGACGCGGCTCCACGAGTGCCGCGCGCTGCAGCTGCTCGAGAATCAGACGCCGCGCCTCCGCGAGCTGCTCGATCTCGGCGCGGCGGTCGCGCCCTAGCCGAACGCCGCGTTCGCCGTGCACGCAGGCCAAGAGCGCGGCGAGAACGGCGCTTCGCGGCCCTGCCGGCCCCGAGCAGGGCGCGCCCTCAGAACTTCATGCCGAACGCGAGCCCGCCGAGGTGAGGTGCGAGCTCGAAGCTGATCTTGCGCGGGGCGAGATCGCGATCGGTCCCGAACTTCTGCTCGTACTCGGCGAGATCGTCGTCGGCCTTCCACGGGTGCGAGAAGGTGAACGCCTCGCCGACCGCGATGCCGATGCCTGCCGAGCGCCAAGCGCGATGCGGGTCGTCCCAGCCCACGTGGATGATCGCCGCGCCGGCGGCGTTGATGCCGACGTTGGCGGCGTGGCGCTTCCAATCCCACCGCGACTCGCTCTCGCGTGCGTTCTGGCGGAGCAGCTCCTCGCCGACCCGGAGCCGCTCGCGGCATGCGCTCTCCTCGGTCGGATCGACCACGCGCATGGCATCGGCGCCCGCCTTGGCCGTCGGCGGCCAGATGACGAGACGCGTGACACCGAACAAGGCTTTCACGGCGCTCACGACCTGGTCGGCTTGCTTGCTTTCGTCGCCCTGAGTCGCGGCGCGATAGCTCTGGACCACGGTGCCGAGCCCGTAGAATCCGGTCCACCCCATCCACCAGTACTTGGCATACGGCCGGCGCTCCTCGAGGCGGCCCTCGATGAACGTGAGGCGCTCGCTCGTGCCCGCGCTGCACTGGCCGTAGTTCTGGGCCTGCGCCGCGGTCGCCGACACCATCCCCAGTGCCACCATCACCATCGCCATCGCCGTAGTTCGCATGCCGGCGGTTCTACACAGACTGGGCGTCCGCGCCAACCAGCAAACCGTCGGATAGCAGATCCGTCACGATCTGGATGTCCTCCCCCGGGTCGGCGCCCTGGCGGCGCGCTTCGGCCAACAGCTCGGCCCGCGGCAGGGCGGAGCTGGCAGCGCGCGCCAGGAGTGCGGCGAGGGCAGGCGGCAACATTTCGACGGTGGCCTCGCGGCCGTCTGCCGGGGCGAAGACGAGGACGGGCGCGTCGGCGGGTCCGAGCGGTCCGGGCGGCTCCCCCGCGCGGACCGCCGCGAGCACGCTGTGATCGGATGCTCGCGCCCGACGGTGGCTTCTTGGGTTGCGACTGCCCGGCGGTGGTAGTCGAGCGCCTCG
>JANNPN010000346.1:0-4464 GCA_031400185.1 Polyangiaceae bacterium | reverse complement strand
GGGGTGTGGGCCCCCACCAAACGGGCCCCCACCCCCGTGTTGGGCGGGGCCGCCCCCCACCGGGCCGCCCGCGCGCGGGGGGGGGGGGCGCCGCCGCCCCCGGTCCTGGAGCCTGACGGCTCCGTTGGATCGGCGGGGGCGGGTGGGGTCGAGGAGGCGGGTCAGGAGGGCTCGGCCGAGCGAGGCGAAAGGTAGGCGAAGTCAGGGGCGAAGTCAAGGCGAAAGTCTGCGATCGTCCGTCTCCGCGCGCGACCGTGCTACAAGCCCCGACCCGATGCGGATGTACTTCGACTTCGCCACCTGGGGCCGCATGATCGGCATCGCCTGGCGCGAGCCGCACCCGAAGACGCGGCGGAAGCTGCTCGTCCGTCTGCTCGTGACCGTGCCGCTCGTCGCGAGCTTCCACGCCGTCTGTTTTTTCCTCGACGCGCTCGTCTTTCCGGCGCTCCGGAAAGTGTCGGTCCGAACGCCGGTCTTCATCGTCGGGCACGCCCGGAGCGGCACGACGCTGCTCCACCGCCTCATGAGCGAGGACCGCGCGCGCTTCAGCGTCTTCCTCTACTACGAGCTCTTCTTCCCCTCGCTCCTCCAGAAGAAGGCGATCCGCGCGCTCGCGGCGCTCGACCGCCGCCTCGGCGGCCGGATCGCGAGCCGGGTCGAGGCCTGGGAGGAGCGCACGTTCGGGCCGATGCGGCACATCCATCCGATGAGCCTCACGATGCCGGAGGAGGACGATTTCCTCCTCACCTATTCGTGCGCGTCCGGGTACTGGATCGTGCTGCTGCCGTACATGGGCGAGCTCGATTTCTACCGCGTCGACGAGATGCCCGCGGCCAAACGCCGGCGCATGATGCGGTTCTACGCCGACTGCGTGCGCCGCCAGCTCTATCTGAACGGTCCGGACAAGATTCACTTGAGCAAGAACCCGATCTTC
The DNA here is from genome assembly GCA_031400185.1 of Polyangiaceae bacterium. GTDB lineage: Bacteria > Desulfobacterota > Binatia > UTPRO1 > UTPRO1 > UTPRO1. The sequence goes on along the minus strand of JANNPN010000346.1, from coordinate 3,530 downwards.
TCGGGCCGGGTCGCGACATTGATCGAGAGCTTTCCCGACGCCCGCATCGTCGTCTGCATGCGCGATCCCGGCCAGACGATCCCGAGCCTCTTGAAGCTCATGCAGACGGGCTGGGCGCGCCGCCGCTGGGACACGGAGCGCATGCAGCGCTCGCTCCGGCTCCTCGCCGAGCAATCGTTCCACACCTATCGCCACCCGCTCGAGGTGCTCCGGCGCCATCCCGCGACCCCGCACGCGATCGTCGACTACCGCGACCTCGTGCGTGACCCGGCCGGCGTCGTGCACGAGGTGTACGATCGGCTCGGGTTCACCCCGTCGGCAGAGCTCGACCGTGCGCTCGCGGTGCAAGAGCGGGGCTGGGGCGCACGCGAGTCGGGGCACAGCTACAGCCTGGAAGAGTTCGGTCTCCGGCGCGACGAGATCCACGCCGCGCTCGCGGACCTCTACGCTGCGTTCGGCTGGGACGACGGCGCCACCGCCGACGCGCCGCGGACGGGGGAGGGGAACGCATGAGCGACGCCGATGCGGCCGGGACGCTCCGCGCCGCGTGGGACGACCTGCTCGCGGCGCTCGGCCGCGCCCGCGACGCGCTCGACGATCCGACGCTGCACGCGCCGCCGGACGCCGACGGACGCATGCTCGCGGAGGGCTATCGGTACCTCTTCGGCTGGGTGCACGGTGCGATCGAGCGCGCCTTCCACGCCGACCCGGCCCGTCCGCACTTCCGCCGCGCCATCCAGCCGATCAGCCGCTCGACCATCGACAATGCCGACGCGCTGTATCTGAACGCCGAGATCGACGGCACGCGGCGCTACCGGATCCGCGGCCGCGTCGCGACCGAGCCGGGGCGGAAACGGTCGCACTACGTGATCTTCGAGGCCGCGACCGACTACGCCGGCGACAGCGGGTCGATCGCGGAGCTCAGACCGGGGAGGCGCGTCGGCACCGGCAAGCTCGACGCGTCCGAGCTCCGCATCGACGGCGACGGGCGCTTCGAGGTCCTGCTCGGGCCCGCGCGGCCGCCCGGACACGACGACAACTTCATCGCCACCACCCGCGTCCGCACCGTCAAGAAGAAGGACGGCGGCGAGGAGACCGTCACGGCGGTCGCCCGTCATCTCACGCTGCGCGAGCTCTTCCACGATTGGGAGCACGAAGACGCGCTCGAGATCGCGCTCGAGCCTCTGGACGACGCGGCGCTGCAGCCGCCGGCAGCGCTCGACGCGGCCCGCGCCGTCGCCGAGCTCCGCCGCCTGGCCGCGATCGTCGAGAACCAGATGAAGTTCTGGAACGAGTTCTACGCCGTCGTCCTCGAGACCCACGCCGACATGAACGGCGACGGCACGCGCTTCATGCCGCGCAACGACTTCAACGCCCCGAACGCGGCGACCCTCGCGACCGGCGGCGGCCAGAGCACCAACGTCTACGCGGGAGGCGTCTACGAGCTCGGCCCCGACGAGGCCCTCGTGATCACGATGCGGGTCCCGGTGGCGCCGCTCTACCAGGGGTTTCATCTCGCCAACCTCTGGGGCGAGTCGCTCGACTATGCCAACCACCAGAGCAGCGTGAACGGCTTCCAGACCGCCTGGGACGCGGACGGCGGGGCGGGCGAATCGACCGCGCGCTCGGCGCGCTACGTGATTGCGCACCGCGACCCCGGCGTCGCGAACTGGCTCGATACGACCGGCGTGCCGGTCGGGTTCATGACGTTTCGCTGGACGTACACGGCGCCGCCGGCGGAGATGCCGGTGGTGTCGGTCGCGAAGGTCGCGTTCGACGACGCGGCGTCACTCGTCGGTCCGGACGCGCAGCGGATCTCCTCGTCGGAGCGACAGCGCACGATCCGCATGCGTCGCGAGCACGTGCAGCGCAGGTATCGGCAGTACTGAGGACTCTGCTTCTTCAGGGCCGGCGCGCCGCATGCGGATTCCGTCCTCCTCGTGCAGGACGGCGGTCGGCATGGTCAGGCGGCGGACTCCTGTGGGACCGCCTCGACGCGTCGCGCGCCGATCCCGCGCGCGGTCGCGATGGCGGCCGCGAGCCCCCCGAGCATGAGCAGATCCGCGACCGCGATGCCGAGCGCCGGCGGCACTCCCGCGAATGGTGCGGCGACGATCGCACCTCCGATCCCCGTCGCGACCGCCGCCCCGAGCACCTGCGCGAGCTGCAGCGACGCCGACACGGCGCCCTCCTGACCGCGCGGCGCGGCCTCCAGGATCGCGGCCGAGCAGGTCGTGAAGGCGAGGCCCATCCCGAGGCCGGCGATCGTCCACGCGACGATGGCGCTCCAGGGCGGGACCCACGGGGTCACGAGCGCGGCGGCGCCGGCGATGCCGACGCCGAGGATCGCGAGGCCGGCGACGATGACCGTCCGCGGCGCGGTCTGCTTCGCGAGCCGCACCTGCAGCCACGCGCCGGCCGTCCAGGTGAGCGCGGCGGCGGTGAGCGCGAGGCCGTTCAACATGATGCCGCCGTGCCGGACCTCGACGATCGCGAGCGGCACGAACGCCTCCGTGCCGAAGAACGCGAAGTTGAGGAGGCCCATCGTCGCGACCGCGGCCGGTAAGCCGGCGCGGGCCGTGAGCGTGCCTTCGGGCAGCAAGCGCCGGAGCGCCGTCACGGCGACGACCGTGCCGCCGATCACGAGCGCGAGCCCGAGCCCACGGCGCTCGAGGCCGAGCCCGGCGAGCGCGATCGTCGTCCCGATCGCGAGCTGCACGGCCATCCACGTGCGATCGCGTCCGTCCGGCGCGGCAGGATCGCCCGCTTGCATCCGGAGCGCCGGCACGACGAGGAGCGCCGCGAACGCCGGCAGCGGGGCGAGCCCGAGGAAGACCCAGCGCCAGCCGGCGTGCTCCGCGATGACGCCGGCGAGCGCGGGGCCGAGGAGCCCGGGCACGACCCACGCGCTCGAGAGCGTCGCGAGCATGCGTGGCTGTTGCCCGACCGCGTACGACCGCGCGATCGACGCGTACGCGACCGCCGAGAGGAGGCCGCCGCCGAATCCCTGCGACGTGCGCCCGAACACGATGATCGGCATCGACGGCGCGAGGCCGCTCACGACGAGGCCGCCGGCGAAGAGAACGGCGCCCGCGATGAAGGGCAGGGTGGGGCCGCGCCGGTCGGTCTGGTTGCCGCCGACCGTGATGCCGACCAGGTTCGCGAGCATGAACGCGCTGAAGGTCCAGCCGTACCACACGAGGCCGCCGAGCTCGGCGGTCGTGATCGGCAACACGGTCGCGACTGCCAGCGCCTCGAACGCGGTCGCGACCACGGTCAGCACGAGGCCGAGCGTCAGACGCCCGAGCGGCGGCGTCCAGATGCTGTCGGTCGCGGTCGGCACCGCGGGTCCTTGTGTCATCGAATCAGGGCCGGTGCCACGCTCCTCTTGATTGTCGCGGCGGCGGGGCACTTGGAAGTGGAGGCAGCAGGCGGGCGGGTCGGGGATGGCTTCTACGGTCGCCGGGTCGTTGCCACCCAGCGCATACTGCCCGCCGGTGCCTCGCTGGCTTGCGCACACGCGAGGTGCG
>JANNPN010000304.1:0-14692 GCA_031400185.1 Polyangiaceae bacterium | reverse complement strand
GCCCCACCCGCGGCGGTTCAACACCAAGCCGCGCACGTCCTACCTCTCGCGTCTGCGCAATCCGAACCCGGAGCTCACGGCATGAGCGCGCGCCGATCGCGATCCGTCGTCGCCCTGCTGCTCGCGGAGCTCGCGCCCGTCGCGCTCCACGGCTGCATGCGCGGCTGCAGCTCGAGCGAGCCGCCGGTGCTGATCAACTTCAGCATGTTCAACCAGCCGAAGTACAAAGCGCAGGCGCAGAGCGCGTTCTTCTACGACGGCAAGACCATGCGGCAACCGGTCACCGGCACGATCGCGCGCGGGCACCTCCGCGAGGATCTCGTGCAGGTGACGGGCATGGGCCCGGACGGCACGCCCGTCGCGCAGTCGCCGGTCGCCGCCGATGAGGCGCTCCTCGCGCGCGGCGCCGACCGCTACGGCATCTACTGCCAGCCGTGTCACGACGAGCGTGGCGAAGGGAAGGGCGTCCTGTCCGAGCGGGCCAAAGTTCCGACAGCCAACCTTCTCGACAAGCGCATCGTCGACCAGCCCGACGGGACCATCTTCGACACCATCACCAACGGCAAGGGCCTGATGGCGGGCTATCGCTACCCGATCGTCGCGCACGACCGGTGGGCGATCGTCTCTTACGTGCGGACCATGCAGAAGAAGGCCGCGGAGCAGGAGGCGGCCAAGTGAACGTCCGGCTGCTGATCGCGGCGGCGATCGCCGTCGTCCTGGGGCTCGGCGGGGCGGTGCGCCTCTATCTGGCGCTCGAGAACCAGGCCTACCATCCGCCGGTTCGTACGACCGAGGTCGTCCCGGGCGGCGCGCCGCGCGACCAGGCCGTCAAGGACATCGCCAAGGCCAACGAGACGAAGGCCAAGGCCAAGAAGTACGAGGCGCCGACCTACCGCACGTTCCCCGTCGTCGGGAGCCGTGTCGCGGTCTGGATCGTCGCCCAGCTGCACCTGATGTTCGCGGCGTTCGTGCTCGCGGTGCCGATGTTCGCGTTCATCATCGAGCTGATCGGCTACTTCAACGGCGACGCACGGTACAACAAGCTCGCGTACGAGTTCGCGAAGCTGCTGTCCACGTCGTTCTCGTTCACCGCGAGCTTCGGCGGGTTTCTGACCTTCCTCCTCATCATGCTGTACCCCGCGTTCACGAACTACCTGATGGAGATCTTCTCCTGGACGTTCCTTCCGTACGTCGGGTTGTTCTTCGCGGAGGCGGGGTTCCTCTACAGCTACTATTACGGGTGGGGGAAGTTTCACCCGCTGGTCCACCTGTTCCTCGGTCTCGGGCTGAACGTGATCGGCACCGGCATCATGTTCATCGCCGACTCGTGGGCGTCGTTCATGATGACCCCGGGCGGCGTCTCCGACGCCGGCGCGCTCATCGACCCGTGGGCGGCCTTCGACAACTTCACGTGGATGCCGATCAACATCCACCGCTTCATCGGCAACATCGCGTTCGGCGGCTCGATCGCGGCCGCGTACGCCGCGTGGAAGTTCCTCGGTGCGAAAACCGACGAGGAGCGCGCCCACTACGACTGGATGGGCTACATGGGGAACTTCGTCGCGATCAGCGCGTTCCTCCCGCTGCCCTTCGCCGGGTACTACCTGGCGCGCGAGATCTACGGCTACAACCAGGCGCTCGGCATCATGATGATGGGCGGCGCGTTCTCCTGGCTCTTCATCATCCAGGCCGTCCTGATCGGCAACCTCTTCCTCGCCGCCAACTACTACCTCTGGCTCGGCATGGGCCGCATCGAGGGCACGCAGCAGTACCAGAAGTACGTGAAGTACCTGCTGGCGGCGATCGCGGTCTGCTTCGCGGTGTGGGCGACCCCGCGCTCGATCCTCGCGTCGGTCTCCGAGATCAAGGCGATGGGCGGGACGCTCCATCCGGCGCTCGGCGTCCTCGGCGTGATGTCCGCCAAGAACACGGCCGTGAACATCCTCATCCTCAGTACCTACGTGAGCTTCCTCTTCTACCGCCGCACCGGGAAGCGTCCGACGGTCGCGTGGGCCGGCATCGGAAACGCCGTGCAGTTTCTCATCTTCGCGGGCGTCAGCGCGTTCGTGATCGCGCTCGGCGTGTACGGCTACTTCGTCGAGGCCTCGGTCCGGATCGGGCTCTCGATCCCGCAGGTGCTGTCGGTCCTGGTCGCGATGGTGGCGATGACGGTGATCGACGCCTTCCTGCTGCGCGGCGCCGAGGAGACCGGCGAGACGCACTGGGGCAAGCTTCCGAACATCTCGCAGTACGTCCTCATCTTCATCGCCGTCACCTTCACCTGGCTGATGGGACTCATGGGCTACGTCCGCTCGGGTCTCCGTCAGCACTGGCACGTGTACGGCGTACTCCGCGATCAGTCGCTCGACGCCTTCACGCCGACCCTCGGCTTCGCGACCCAGATCATCTCGGTGATCGTCATCATCTTCTTCGCGTTCATCGCCTTCGTGTTCTGGCTCTCGAGCCTCCACGACAAGCCGGACTGGGGCGACGGGTCCCTGAATCCTCACAAGGGTCATGACGCGCACGGCGCCGGCGGGGGAGGGCACTGAGCGTGAAGACTCCCGTCTCGCTGAACGTGATCCTCGTGGTCGTCGGCTCGAGCCTCTTCTACACCTACGTCGGGCAGCTCGTGCCGCAGAAGCAGCTGCTGCCCCCCGCCGAGGTCGCGATCGCCGCCGACCTCACGACCGATCAGATGGTGAAGGTCGGCTTCGAGGTCGTGCAGCAGAAGGGCCTGTGCCTCACCTGCCACACGATCGGGAAATCCGGCTCGCTGCGGTTCCCCGATCTCGCCGGCATCGGCGATCGTGCGAAGACCCGCAAGCCCGACATGGACGACGTCCACTACCTCGCGGAGTCGCTCTACCATCCCGATGTGTTCATCGTGCCGGGCTTCGTCGGCGGCATGCCGAGCATCAACAAGCCGCCGATCGGCCTCACCGACAAAGAGATCCTGTGCGTGATCGCGTGGCTCCAGAGCCTCGGCGGCACGCCGACCGTGACCATGACGACCAAGCTGCCGGACCAGACCCAGGGCTGAGGCATGTTCAATCTACCGATCATTCTGGGAATCGTCGCCGTCATGGTGCTGCTGCGCGTGCTGCGCGCATCCCTCCTCGTCTGGGTGCTGGCGTGGGCGATCGGCATGTACGTGTTCGTGAGCCGCGGCTTCGCGACGCCCGTGCCCGCCTCGGCGCAGAACATCTACCTCGGCATCGTCGCGCTCTCGCTCATCGCGTACATCACCTCGAGCCCCGAGCGCGTGCAGGGCTTCATGGGCCCGCTCGTGAACTTCGCGGGCGACCGCCGTTACACGTTGCCGCTCGTGCTCGTGCTGCTCGCGTTGCCCGCGCTCGCCGCGTATCGCGTGTACGCGAACGCCCACGTGCCGGTCGAGCCGCCGTTCTTCGCACGTACCGTCCACCCGTCGCCGCCGACGGAGATCACGGTCCACAACGAGAAGATCGACATGCTCGGAGGCGACAATCCGCTCCGGCACATCGAGAAGAGCGATCCCGAAGCCTTCAAGAAGCACGTCGAGAACGGCAAGGCGATCTACTACAAGCACTGCTTCTACTGTCACGCCGACGCGCTGGCCGGCGACGGCATGTATGCCCACGGCCTGAACCCCGCCCCCGCGAACTTCATCGATCAGGGCGTCCTCCCGAACTTCCAGGAGACGTTCTTTTTCTGGCGCGTCGCGAAGGGTGGGCCGGGCATGCCCGACGAGGGCGCCCCCGGCGACTCCGCGATGCCGGAGTGGGAGCGGTTCCTCAGCAACGAGGAGATGTGGGAGGTCGTCGCGTTCCTCTACGACCACACCGGCTACCGGCCGCGCGCGCGGGAAGATCATGGTGGGCACTGAGATGCGGATCCTCACCGCCCTGCTGCTCGCCCTCGTCGTCGCCGCTCCCGCCGCGGCGCAGGACAACCAGGCGGGCAAAGCGCTCTACGACAAAAACTGCGCCCAGTGTCACGGTGACACGGGCGACGGAAAGGGCGTCGCGGCGCCGCACCTGATGCCGCGTCCGCGCGACTTCACCTCGGGCAAGTTCAAGATCCGCACGACCCCGAGCGGCAAGTTGCCGACCGACGACGATCTGAAGCACATCATCAAGGTCGGCATGCCGTACACGTCGATGCCGGCCTGGCCGCAATTCTCCGACGCCGACCTGACGAACCTCGTCAGCTACGTGAAGTCGTTCTCGCCGGACTTCGCGAAACCCGAGGCCAAGGTCGAGGGAATGAAGATCCCGAGCGCGCCGGCGCTCTCGAAGGAGTCCGTCGAGCGCGGCAAAGCGTCGTACGCCGAGCTCGGCTGCGGCGGCTGCCACGGCGAGCTCGGCCGAACGGACGGCACGACCGCGCCCACGTTGAAGGACGACTTCGGGCACCCGATCCGGCCCGCCGACCTGACCAAGCCGTGGACGTTCCGCGGCGGCGGGCGGCGCGAGGACATCTTCCGGACCATCACGACCGGCTTGAACGGCACCCCGATGCCCGCCTTCGGCGAAGCGCTCTCCGTCGAGCAGCGCTGGGACCTCACCGACTTCCTCTATGCTCTCGGCGGCTCGGAGACCCCGAACTACGCTGCACTGCTGACGGCGAAGAAGACGACGGAAGAGCTCGATCTCGAGAAGATCGACGCGCTCTTCGAGCAGGCGCCGCCGGCGTATTTCCCGCTCGTCGGTCAGATCATGCAGCCCGGCCGTGCGTTCCATCCCGCGTCGACGGGGCTCACGGCGCGCGCGATCTACAACGACACCGACGTCGCGATCGAGCTCCGCTGGAACGACATGCGCGGCAACACGGCGGGAAAGAACGGTCCCGACATTGCGGTGCCGGCCGAGGAGGACGCGGGCGAGGTCGAGGCCGCGAAACCCGCGGCCGCGGCCGACGACGGCGGCTGGGGCGATGCCGAAGAGAGCGGCGACGCGAAGCCCGCCGCCGCCGACGATCCCTGGGGTGACGCCGAAGCGAAGCCCGGCGAAGCGGCCGGCGAGAAGGACCCGTGGGCTGACGACAGCGGCGGCGCCGCTGCCGGAGCCGACAGCACGTCCGCGTTCTCCGACGCCGTCGCGCTCCAGTTCCCGGTGACGCTGCCCGAGTCGATCCGCAAGCCCTACTTCATCTTTGGCGACAAGGATCACCCGGTGCACCTCTGGTTCGCCGACCTCGCGAAGAAGAATCCGACGCTCTATCTCGGGAGCGGCAGCGACAAGCTCGAGGCGCTCGGCCCGCGCGACCTCACGAGCAAGGCCACCTTCGACAAAGGGGAGTGGCGTGTGATCTTCAAGCGCCGCATGCGGAGCGCCGGCGCGCTCTCGTTCGAGGAGCACGGCTTCGCACCGGTCGCATTCTCGGTGTGGGACGGTGCCAGCAACGAGCGCGGCAACAAGCGCGCGCTCACCACCTGGTGGTCGATCTACTTCGAGCCCGCAGAGAAACCCTCGCCGGCGGGTCCGATGGCGGCGTCGGCACTCGGCGTGCTCGTGCTCGAGCTCGCGTTCGTCGCGTGGGCGCGCCGCCGCACACGCAGAGCAGCTTAGGTCTTAGGTAGCCTGAGAATTTCGCTTCGCCTGGAGGATTCCGATGTACAAAACGATCTACGTCCCCGTCGACAACTCCGATTACTCGAATCAAGCGATCAGCGTCGCGGTGGACCTCGGAAAGGCCTTCCAGTCGAAGATGGTCGGCTGTCACGTCTACGCCGCCAAGATGCACGACTACCGCTTCAAGCAGATGGAATACACGCTGCCTGAAGAGTACCTCGAGGAAACCGAGCTCGACCGCCAGCGGAAGATCCACGACAGCCTGATCACGATGGGCTTGAAGCTCATTTCCGACGGCTACCTCGTGCCGATGCAGCAGCGCTGCGTCGAGGCCGGCCTCGAGTTCGAGCCGCGCATGATGGACGGCAAGCATTCGACCGAGATCGTCGCCGACGTGAACGCCAACGACTACGACCTCGTCGTCCTCGGCGTGCTCGGCCTCGGCCGCGTGCGCGACAGCTCCGTCGGGTCGGTGTGCGAGCGCGTCGCGCGCCGCTCGAACAAGGATGTCCTGATCGTCAAGAACATCCCGACGGCCGATGACGGCGAGCGCGACACGATCCTCGTCGGGATCGACGGTAGTCCGCAGTCCTTCGGCGCGCTCATGACCGCCGTCGACCTCGCGAAGCGCTTCGGCAAGAAGGTCGAGGCGATCGCCGTCTACGACCCGTACCTCCACTACACGGTCTTCAACGGCATCGTGAACGTGTTGACCGAGAAGGCCGCCAAGGTCTTCCGCTTCGAGGAGCAGAACCAGCTCCACGAGGAAGTCATCGACACGGGCTTGGCCCAGATCTACCAGTCGCACCTCGAGGTGGCCGAGAAGATGGCAGCCGAGGCGGGCGTCGAGATCACGAAGACGCTGCTCGACGGCAAAGCCTTCCAGAAAGTCCTGAACCACGCCCGCAAGACCAATCCGTGGCTGCTGATCGTCGGCCGGATCGGCATTCACAGCGTGAAGGAGGAGACCGACCTCGGCAGCAATACGGACAACCTCTTCCGGAACGCCCCGTGCGACATCCTCCTCACGACGCGGCTCGAGTACCCCGAGCTCGACGTGAAGGCGGAAGAGTCGATCCGCTGGACGCCCGAGGCCGAGCAACGCATGACCCGCGTCCCGGCGCTCGTGCAGGGGATCGCGCGCACGGCGATCTACCGGCTCGCGGTCGAAAAGGGCCACAGCGTCATCACGAGCGACCTCCTCGACGAGGCGATGGACCGCTACATGCCGAAGGGCGCGAAAGCGGCGACCAAGCTCGCTGAGGCCGTCATTCTCGAGCACGCGGCCGAGCGCTCGATCTCGATCTGCCGGAAGTGCGGCGTCTCGGCCTCCGAGGCCAACGCCGTCGTCTGCTCCGTCTGCGGCAGCACGACCTTCCAGGTGGTGACGCCCGAAATGGTCGAGCAGATCATGGAGATGGAAGGCGGCGGCACGGAAGAGACCGCCTACGACGGCCGGAAGCTCACCTGGACGCGGGACGCCAAGCAGGCGCTCTGGACGATGACGGACGCGTACAAGCGCCGGCGCGTGAAGGCGCGGGTCGAGAAGGCCGCGCGGCTGAAGCACATGTCGTCCGTGAGCCTCGAGTTCGCGCGCGCCCTGATCGAGGAGGAGACGGGCGTCCCGCTCGTGCTCCCGACGAACGGCGACGCCGCCGCGGCGGCGCCCGCCCCCGTCAGCGAGGGCAAGAAGCTCATCGCGCGCGACGCCAAGAACAATCCGCTCTTGTCGGAGCTCGACTGGGAGAAGGATGCCGTCGATCGCGTGCTGCGCGTGCCGGCCGGATTCATGCGCGACCGAACCCAGCGCCGCATCGAAGAGCTCGCGCGGGAGCGGAACGTGGCGACCATCGACCTCGCAACCGTCGAAGCCGGCATCGAGGACGGCCGGAAGGCGATGGAAGAGATGATCAAGGGCTACCAGGCGAACCCGGCACCCGCCCGCGAGGTGATGGCCGCAGCGGAACCGGCCCGGATCGAGCCGAGCGCGGCGCGTCCGCCGTCGACCAGCGCCGAGACGCTGCCGTTGAACGAGGTCGGCATCATGGCCGCGATGGAAGCAAAGCGGCGGCAGAATCCGACCGAGCACTGAGCGCTCGGTCGTGGCGTAGAGATCAGGGTGTCGTTCCGTGGCGGGTTATAGGTTCTGCCGCTCGGACGACATCCCGCTGCTCGTCGCGGCGCACAACGCCTGCTGGGTGCCGCATGTCGGCCCTGAGCACGCCATCACGGTCGACGACTTCAAGCGCGGCATCCGCGTCCTCGGTCTCTGGTCGTCGAGCTGCATGGTCGCGTTCGAGGGCGACGAGCCGATCGGCGTCCTGATCGCGGCCAAACGCGACGGCGAGGCGAACTACGTGCATCGCCTCGCGGTCAAGCCCGGGTGGGAGCGACGAGGGCACGGCCGGCATCTGCTGACGTCACTCGTCGACAAGGCGGCGATCCTCGGACCGCCGCGCGTCGTCGTCGAGGTTGCGGCCGAACGAACCGAGGTGCGCGCATTCGTGGAGAAGTCGCGATTCGTCGAGGAAGCGCGCTATGCCGACTTCGCGCTCGACGCGTGTCCCGCAGCGGCGACGACGAACGACGACGATCCGCGCACCGCGCTGATCATGCCGATCGGCCTCGACGAGCTGATCGAGAGCGGCGCCTTCGCCGGCGGCGCACGGCGCGCCTGGACCCGGACGGTGGCGTCGCTCCGGGCGCGGACGGCCGAGCTCGACGGCCTCGCGGTCGCGACCGACCGCATCGAGGCATACGTGCTTTCGCGGCCGAGCGACGAGGGGACGGGACGCGAGCTGATGGCGCTCGGCGCCGCGAACGACGCGCAAGGCGAGGCCTTGCTGGCGCTGCTCGTGGCGCAGCTCCGCGCGGGCGCCGGCGGGCTCCGCGTCCGGCGCATCTCCGCGGGCGAGCTCCGTTTCGCGATGCTCGAGGCGCTCGGGTTCCGGCGCGAAGGCGAGACGATCGGCTACGTCGCCGCACGCGGCTGACGGTCGCGCACGCGGCTGACGGTCGCCGCCAGACAGCGCTCGCCGGCGCGCGTGGTGCTGTCCTCGGCTCAGCACAGCACCACGCGCATTTCTTTCTTGACAGCAGCGGGCGCTTCGATGCTACGTCGCGACTGTCCGGTGCCGTGTTCTCGAGGTTCGTCGCCCTCTGCGGATGCTTCACGCGGCGCGCCGCGCGCCCCCACATTGGAGGAGCCATGGAACGATTCACGCGATTGGGAGCGGTCCTGGCGGTGGCGTTGACGGTCTCGTTGACCGGCGCGCGCGTCAGCAGCGCCGGTCCGAGCGCCTTCTGTCACACCGTCGACGGAACGTTCACCGACTGTCCCGGCGGAGGAGCGAACGAAGAGTGGTCGGACATTCCCGCCGACGCGTTTCTCGGGGGCGGAAGCTTGGTCGCCGCCGACCAGAACGTCCCCCACACGCAGCTCTACCTGATGTACGACTACCTCTTGGGAACGTGCCCGCTCGGCCCGACCGACTGCGGGTCCGTCGAGTTCGACGTCCAAGAGGTCGGCAAGATCGACCACTATCGGGTCGAGATCGGCAACTGCGCGACCAGCGGCTTCGACGTCTTCGTGAATTCGGTCAAGCTGCCGGAGCATCTCGAGGAGGGGATTCAGGCGGCGGCCAGTTGCGGTCCCTCGCCGAACGACGCGAACCCCCACCAGATCTACGAGCTGTCGGTTCCGCTGGTGCTCGTCTACAGCCCGGACGACCCGCGCTTCTGGACGAGCGGCTTCCCGGCGCCTCCGGTGCCCCCGAACGGCGACTTCGACGGTGATGGGCTGATCAACAGCAACGACAACTGTCCGTTCGCGGTGAACCCGCTGCAAGAGGACACCGACGGCGACAATCGCGGCGACGCCTGCGAGAGCTGTCCGGCCGACGATTCCGACGGCGACGGGGTCGCCGACGCGCTCGACAACTGCCCCTCCGTGCAAGACCAGAAGCAGGCGGACAAGGACTTGGACGGCATCGGCGACGTCTGCGACGCGTGTCCGAAGGGCATCCTCGCCAATTGCGCAGGTAAGGAGGTCGACCACGACCATGACTTCCTCAACGACGAGGCCGACAACTGCCCGATCGTCGTGAATCCCCTCCAGGAGGACGCCGACGGCGACGGCTTTGGCGACGTCTGCGACCGGTGCGTGAACGACGACACGAACAGCTGCGGGAACCTTCCCGACTGTCGCCTGTGCGCCCCGGACTCCGACGGGGACGGCGACGGCGACAACGAGGACAACTGCCGGACCGCGGACAACGGCGCGCAGACCGACGGCGATGGCGACGAGGTCGGGGACGTCTGCGACCCTTGCCCGGGCGACCCGAACGACCTCTGCCCGGTGCCGGCCGATCCGGACGCCGACAACGTGCCGAACGGCGACGACAATTGCCCCACGATCGCGAATACCCTCCAGGAAGACGAGGACTTCGACAGCATGGGCGACCACTGTGATCCGTGTCTCGGCGATCCGACGAACTCCTGCGTGGCGTGCGCGCCCTTGATGCTCCATCGCTCCGGCCCGAACGACGACCGGCTGCGGACGCACGGCTCGATCCTGACCGCGGTCTCCGACGGGACGACGACCAGCCGGCCGCTCACGATCTGCGGCTCGCCCGACCTCTGCGCGGCCGACCAGCCGAAGGTGATCCTCAAGTCCCTGAAGAAGCGCCTCGCGGCGCTCCTCAAGTGCGTGAAGACCGGCACGATCGCCTGCGACCTCACGAAGGTCGACGCCATCGGGCCGCTCTCTCCCGGATGTCGCAGCGTCATCGGGTGCTCGGCCGACAACGCCTTCGAGGCCATGCTCGGCACGAACAATCCGCCCGCGGCTGCGGTGACCGACAAGTGTACGATGTCGATCGCGAGCAACGGCGTGAAGTACGTCAACGCCGCCGTGAAGAACCACTCGAAGGACAAGAGCGCCTTCACGCCTGCGGCGGCGGTCAAGGGGAAGGCCTCGATCGTGAAGAAGTGCGCCGATCCGATCCCCGCACCGGCCAACGTCGGCGGCGACTGCAGCGGGCTGACTGCTCGGACCGCCGCGCTCGACTGTCTCTTCGGTGCGCTCACGCGGGCGAACCCGTTGCCGTGATGTGGTCCCGGAAAGGGGGGCGGCTCGGCCGCCCCCCGCTTTCCGTATTCCTGCTGGTCGCTCTGCTCGGCGGGCGCACCGCCGCGCTCGCCGCGCCGGGCGATCCGTTGGCGGGGCTCTCGGCGTCCCATCTCGGCTGGTTCACGGACGGCCGCGCGGTCTTCGATCAGGTCTACGGCCCCGCGGCCGGTCTCGGCCCGATCTTCAACGCCGCGTCGTGCGTCGCGTGCCACTCGGAGCCGGCGCCGGGCGGCGGCTCGCCGACGAGCATCACGCGCTTCGGCCGCGTCACCACGGGGGTCTTCGATCCGTTGACCGCGAAGGGCGGCCCGCTGCTCCAGGCGTACGCCATCGACCCCATGTGTCAGGAGAGCATTCCGCCCGAAGCCAACGTCGTCGCCGAGCGCATCACCACCCCGTTGTTCGGGGCGGGTCTCGTCGAGGCGTTGCTCGACGAGGACATTGCAGGACGCGCCGATCCCGACGACGACAACCACGATGGCATCTCGGGACGCGTCAATTGGATTCCGTATCCTGGCCGCCTCCGCGCCGGACGCTTCGGGTGGAAGTCGCAGGACGCGACCCTGCTCTCGTTCATCGCCGACGCGATGGTGAGCGAGATGGGCGTCACCAACCTGATCGTTCCCGGCGGGCCCTGGCCGAACGGCGACGCCGCGTTGCACGCCGCCTGCGAGGCGATCGAGGGCGTCGCGGACCCCGAGGACGCCGGGACGGAGGACGCGTTTCCGGATCTCGTGCACACCACCAACTTCACCCGCCTCCTGGCGCCGCCGGAGCAGCCGCGTCCGCGCGGGCGGGGCTGGTCCGCCTTCCGGCGCGCGCGCTGCGACCGCTGCCACACGCCGAAGCTGCGGACGGGGCCGCACACCATCCCGGCCCTGGCGTTCCAGACCATCTACCCGTTCAGCGACTTCCTCGTGCACGACATGGGCACGCTCGGTGACGGCATCGCGCAGGAGCAGGCCGGCCTGACCGAGATGCGGACGGCACCGCTCTGGGGCATGAGCGGCCGCTCACGCTACCTGCACGATGGACGCGCGACGACGATCCTCGATGCGATCGTCGCCCACGACGGCGAAGCCGCCGGCTCGCGCGACCGCTTCCTCGCGCTCTCACCGAAGCATCAGGCGGCGCTCGTGAGCTTCGTCGGCAGCCGCTGAGGCGCGGCGCCGGGGTCGATCCGCGGCGATCCCGGCGCCCGCCGTCGTCAGGGGGTCGCGACGACGAGCCGGAGCCCCGCGTCGTACGCGTCGAGCGTGCGGAGACGTCCGTGATGCGCATCCCACGTGCCGTCGGCGAGGTCGCGGCCGACGGCGGCGACGACGCGCGTCACGATGCGGGGGTCCATGCGCGCGAACCCCGACGTCGCGGCGCGGGCCGCCGGATCGAGGACGCGCTCGGGATGTGCCCAGAACGCGCCGAGCATCCAGTCGGGTGTATCGCGCGGAATCGGGATCGGCTCGACGACCACGGTGCCGCCGAGCCACGCCGCGAGCTCTTCCGGCAGCGGGAAGATGCAGTGGTCCAACGCGGCGACCTCCGCGAGGTAATCCGCCATGAGCCACATCGTCCCGCTGACGCGCGGATCGTAGGTGAGAATCACGACCGGCCCGCGCGCGACCCGGCGAAGCTCGCGGACGCCGCGCTCGCGCTCACGGTCCCAGTGGTGGATCGTGACGATCGCCATGGCGGCGTCGACGCGCGCGTCGGCGAACGGCAAGGCACCGGCGGACGCGCGGATCGCGGCCGCGCGCTCGGGCGGACGCTGCGCCAGCATGATCGCGCTCGGCTCGATCGCGATGACGCGGCGGTCGTTGGGCTCGTACGAGCCCGTCCCGGCGCCGACGTTCACGACCGAGCGCGCGTTGCCGAGCGCGGCGTGGATGCGGGCGCGGAGCCCTGGGTCCTCGCGGCGCGTCCGGGCGTAGTCGACGCCGATCGTGTCGTAGCGGTACGCGGGCTCAGTCGCGTCGCTCGCGCCCACGACCGTCAGCCGCCGCGTTGCAAGCCTTCGCTGCCATAATGGTCCGCCGGACCTTCGCCGCCATCGCCGAGTCGCCCGCCCGGACCGAAGTGTCCTTTCCCCGGCACGTGGTTCACCTCGACGCGGATGCCGTCCGGGTCCTCGAACAGCAGCGAGTAGTAGCCCGGTGCGAAGCCGCCTTCCTCGGGCGGGTGGACGATGTGGGCCCGGAGCTCGTCGACGATGAAGCGATGGACCGCGTCGACGTCCGCGCGGCTGCGGGCGCGAAAGCAGAAGTGATGGAGGCCCGCGCGCTCTTGATCGAAGCGTCCGCCGCCTTCGTGGCCCGCGGTCACGGCGCGCACGAGGATGCCAGTCCGGCTGCCGATGCAGTAGACGACGTGCGTTCCGCTGATCAGCGTCCGCATCCCGAGGAAGTGGCAGAGCTGCTCCCAGAACGGGAGACAGCGCTCATGGTCGTTCACGGTGAGCTGGATGTGGGCGATGCCGTTCATCTCGACGGACATGGCGCGCTTCTGCCGGCGTGGCGGAGGCGAGTCAACGCGTCGCCGCGGTGCGGAGGCCGGCGAGCCGACCCTCGTGGCGAAGACCGCGCGTCTCGACTAAGAACGGCGGCGTGAAATTCATGTGCCTGGCTTACGAGGACGAAGCCGATCTCGACGCGCTCTCGCCGACCGAGTGGGCTGCGCTTCGGCAGGAAACCATCGACTACGTCGACTCGTTGCGTGCGGGCGGCCACCTCGTCTCGACCTACGCGCTCCAGAGCAGGCGCACTGCCGCGACCGTCCGGGTGCGGAACGGGCAGAAGCTCGTCACCGACGGCCCCTTCGCCGAAGCGAAGGAGCTCGTTGGGGGCTACTTCATCGTGGAAGCGCGCGATCGGGACGAAGCGCTCGCCCTCGCGTCGCGCTGGCCCTCGGCCCGCTTCGGGGCGATCGAGGTCCGGCCGATCGACGAGGTCCTGCGCGACGGCAAGCGGTACGTCTAGTCAGGTGGGCGCCACTCCCACGCTGACCTGCATCCAGCGCTTCCCCGTGAAGGGGCTCGGGCCCGATCCGATCGACGCGGCGGACCTCCTCGTCGGTGCCGGGTTGCCGCACGACCGCCGCTTCGCGCTCGCGCGCGGCGACGTCGGGTGGGACCCGGCCGCCCCGCGGTGGCTCCCGAAGCAGCGCTTCGTCATGCTCATGCGTGACACCGAGCTCGCCCGCGTCGGGTGCCGTCTGGACGGCGCGCGCGGCGCGATCGAGCTCACGGCGCCGGGTCGCGCGGCATGTGCCGCGACGCTCACCGTGCCCGCCGAGCGCGTCCGCATCGAAGCCTGGGTGAACGACGTCCTCGGGCCGCGCCGTGAAGGCCCGGCGCGCTTCGTCGAGGCGGGCGCGCACTCACTGACCGACGTACCGCAGGACTGTCTCTCGCTCATCAACCTCGCGAGCGTGCGCGCCCTCGCGGAGCGCATGGGCGAGCCGATCCAGCCGCTCCGCTTTCGCGGCAACCTCCTCGTGGACGGCCTCGCCCCCTGGGCCGAGTTCGACTGGGTCGGCAGCGAGGTCGGGATCGGCGGCGCGACGGTGCGGATCGCCGCCCGCATCCCGCGCTGCGCCGCGACCGGCGTGAATCCCGAGACCGGCGTACGCGATCGCAACGTCGTGAAGGGGCTCCGCGCCGCCTACGGGCACTACGACATGGGCGTGTACGCCGAAGTCGTGCGCGGCGGGCGGATCGCGGTCGGGGACGCCGTCCGCCCGCCGGCGCGTGCGCGGCCGCGCTCGTGGCTCGGACACTGGCTCCGCTTCTTGAAGTTCCTCGCGGAGAGCGCCCCCATCGTCCTCCGCCGGCGCTGATCCAGCGCATGTGCAATCTCCGGGCTTCATTCTCGCGGAAGTGGTGGCAGCAGGCGGGCGGGTCGGGGATGGCTTCTACGGTCGCCGGATCGCTGGCACCCGGCGCGTACAGCCCGCCGCAGCCTCTCTGTCTTTCGCACACGCGAGCTGCGGCTCCCCGAAGCCATCCCCGACC
>JANNPN010000283.1:0-3181 GCA_031400185.1 Polyangiaceae bacterium | reverse complement strand
ACGCCTTCGTCGTGCAGCTGACCTCGGACGGCGTGCTCACCTGGAACACCTTCCTCGGCTCCAACTTCGACGACTTTGCCAGCGCAATCGAGGCGGAAGCCAGCGGCAACGTCTACGTGACGGGGACCAGCCTCGGCACCTGGGGTAGCCCGGTGCGCGCCTACACGAACCAATACGACGCCTTCGTCGCCAAACTGAGCGCGGCCGGCGTGCTCACCTGGAACACGTTCCTCGGCGGCGGTCTGCAAGACTTCGGCAACGCGATCGCGGTAGACGCAAGCGGCAACGTCTACGTGACGGGGTACACCCACCTGGGCGGCTCTTCCGAGGCGTTCGTCGCGAAGCTGACCGCGGCCGGCGCGCTCACCTGGGACATCGTCCTCCAGGGCGGCGTCGACGCCGTCGGCGCCGCGATCGCGGCGGATGGCAGCGGCAACGTCTACCTGGCGGGGTACAGCAGCGTCTCATGGGGCGACCCGGTGCGCGCCTACACGGCCGGCGCCGACGCCTTCGCCGCAAGCTTGAGCGCCGAGGGCGCGCTCACCTGGAACACCTTCCTCGGCGGCAGCGGCCAGGACCTTGGCACCGCGCTCGCGCTGGATGGCAGCGGCCACCTCTACGTGGCGGGGTCCAGCGGTGCCACCTGGGGTAGCCCGGCGCGTCCCTACACGGCCGGCAGTGATGCCTTCGTCGCTCGGATCGCAGATGTCGCGCCGATTGGAACCGCGACGCCCACGCCGACAGAGACTCCGACGGTCACCCCCACTGCGACCGTGGCTCCCGAACCAACCGCGACCCCCACGAATACGCCGACGCACACGCCGACGCTGACGAGCACACCCACGCTCACCCCGACCAACACTGCGACGAGCGCATCCACCGCGACGGCGACGCTGACCGCGAACGCGACCGCCACGCCGACCGTCACGGTCACACCGGCGACCACCGCGACCGCCACGCCGACGGCGACCGTCACGGTGACGCCGAGTGCGACCGCCCCGGCGGCGACGGCGACGCCGACATTCACGTCGGAGCCGACACCGAGCGCGACGGCGACGCCCGCGCCCTTCGAATGCGGCACGGCACCAGTGACGGGCTGTCGCCTGCCGTTCCTCGCCGGCAAGTCTTCCATCCTCCTCGTCGACAAGGCGGGCACCGCGCAAGACCGCTTCAAGTGGAAGTGGCTCCGCGGGACGGCGACGTCGTACCCCGAGTACGGTACGCCGCTCAGCACGACGGACTATGCCTTCTGCATGTACGACGCGAACGATCTCGTGCTCGCCGCGATCGTCCCGGCGAGCAGCGGCTGGCGAGGCGGGCTGACGGGCCTCAAATACAAGAGCAAGACCGGCACGCCGGACGGCGTGACACAGATCCAGCTCAAGGTCGGCGGCGACGGCAAGGCGAAGGTGCTCGTCCAAGGCAAAGGAGCCGAGCTCGGAATGCCGGCGCTCGACGCCCTGGAGCAGCCGCTCCGTATCCAGCTGCAGAACAGCGACGGCTCGTGCTGGGAGGCCGTGTACAGCGCCCCGCCGGCGAAGCACACGGCGCCGATCTTCAGCGACCGCGCGGACTGACATGCAGTGCGCGCCCGCGCCCGCGTTGGCCGCTGCCATCACGCGGGCGCCGGTGTGCACGGCGATGCCGGCGAGATCGCTGCCGTGGCGCTCGCACACTCGCGGTGTGCAGCTCGCGTCGGCCGGCTCGCGCGTGCGCGCTTCAGGCGAGCGGCGAGCGGCAACTGCGGATACTCGCGGCGGCCTCTGCGGCGTCCGATGATGCCGACGGCAAGTGTCATCGCGGCAGGAACTTCATCTCGATTCGCAGCGCGCGTTGTTCGTGGTCGCCCACATTGGTGACGCTGATGGGCTCAGCGTCCGGCTTGCGCCACTCGACCTGCGGCTTTTCCGCGAGTGGCATGGGAGCTCGCGTCTCACGCACGACTTCGCCGGCGAGGTTTCGGAACACCAGATCGGAGGGTTTGAGGGTGATGAAGACGGCGGGCCAGGGATGGAGATGTGCTGGAACCGTGACACCTGGGGGGATGGACACATCGAGAACGAGGACGAACTCGTTTTCGAATACGGGCCGGTGGTGCTCGCGAGCGACCTTGAGCGGGGAGTAGTCGTCGAGCTTGTCAGTCGGCGTGGCGGCTCGAGCGATGGTACCGGCCAACCCAACGACGAGAACTGCGAGCAGCGTCTTCTTCACGTGAATCACCCGGTCGTCGATCATTCGTTGACCGGCGTCAGGATCGGAGCCCCCTTGGCCTTCAGCAGCACCACGACGAATTTGGCCGGCTCTGTGCTGCTGGCGTTGCGCCCCACGACGTGGACATCGTTCGGACCCTCGTAGAACGTCTGCCCCGCTTTGAGGGTGACGGCAGGATTGCCTTTCAGCTGCATGACGATCTCGCCGTCGAGCACGTAGACGAACGCATGGGCGTCGTGCTGGTGGACGACGTCTTTTGCGCCCGGCGGATAGGACACCTCGATCATGCGACCCTCCTTGCCGGCGTAGTCGGCGAGATCGATCGCAAACAGCTCTTTCACGTCCGCGGCGTCGGCCGGGACGGCGGCGAGCACCAAGAGTGCTGCCAGGTACGCGCGGAAGTACGAGTGGGGCATTGTCATGCTGTTCCCTTTCATGCGCGTCGGATACGCGGTCGCGGAATCAATGCTCTGGTTGTGAGCGGCGCGTACAGCGACAGGCCGAGGACGTCGGCAACCGCGAGCGCGGCCGCGACTGCTCCAGGCTCGCGTCGTCGTACGACGACGTCGAAGTCGACGTCGGGATGCGCGCGGCGCGCGGTCGCGACCAGGAGCCCGGCGGCGAGCGGCGGGACTCGCATCGTCGTAGCACCTTCGAATTGCGTGACGATCACGTGCACGGGGCGAACATAGCGGAGACCGGCGGGAGCCCGGAAGCTTTGCGTGCCACCGGCCGCCACCAACCCAGCGCGCATTCACGCGCTGATTCGACCCGACGAAAGCCGCATCATCGCCACGAAGTGTTTGCTAGTCCCCTTTGTCCTGGAACTTGTCGGGCAGATTCTTGGTGGCGGGGGCGCTGAACTCCGCGTCCCAGCAAATCCCGTTGCCGTGGAGTTGCAGGACGACCTTCGGCGACTGCGCGAGCGGGAGCGCCGGAGGATCGAGGTTCGAGCCCTTCCCGCTCAGCT
>JANNPN010000278.1:0-21594 GCA_031400185.1 Polyangiaceae bacterium | reverse complement strand
CCGCCACGACGGCGTCGACGATCGCCTGGTCGCCCGGCATCGTCTCGTGCGGCGCGTCCGGCACGTCGGTGAGCAGCGCGAAATCGAGGAGCGGGTCGGGATTGGCGAGCGCCTGCACCTCGAGGTGGGCGACCATCTCCTCGGCGCACGCGACGCTGTCGAGCATGGTCGGCACGACGACCATCGTCCGCGTGCCCGGCGGGAGGCCGTGCTGGAAGTCGAGGCGCACGAGGCGGCGCGGCTTCACGCGCGCCGCGACCAGCCGGTGCACGAACGCGGTCGTGAGCTCGCTCGCCGGCAAGAACGCGAGGAGCGCCGCCGCTACGACGAATCCCACGCTGCCGCCGTGGCGCGCCGCGTACCAGCCGGCGGCGATCATGCCGGCGCCGGTCACCAGCGCGAGGACGCCGAGGTAGACCACGGTCGCATGCCGGTAGGCCGCAGCGCGGGCGCGGATCCGCCGCGCGGGCGGTCGCGGCAGGCTCGCCTGGAACGCGAACCGCTGCGTGCCGATCAGGTAGTCGCCGATGTGCGCCGCGCGGACGTCGCCTCCGCTCCGGTCGGCGGCGGCGCGGGCGGCCTCGACGGCACGCGCGGCGACGTCGACCTGATCCTCGCCGCGCGGGCCCGCGAGCGACTCGATCACGTGGCGGTAGCGGTCGCGGCTCAAGAAATCCATGTGGCCGTGGATGCCGGCGGGATCGCGCTGCAGGATGTGCTCGACGAGGCTCCCGCGCTCGAAGATCTCGCGCCAGTCCTCGGTCGCGCAGAAGCGGAGGCTCGTGAACACGTTCGCGACCGAGATCTGCGCGGTTGCCTGCCGCTGCGTCTCCTCGCGGATGTCGCCCTCCACGGTTCGACCGCACGCCGCGAGCCGCTCGTCGAGCGCGATCCGGAGCTGCGCCACCGTCGAGCCGTACTCACGGAGGCGCTGCACGAGCTGCACGACGAACGGCACCGGCAGCTCGTCGGGCAGTCCGGGAAACGCGTCGCCGTCCACGGCGTCGTCGATGCGCTTCAGGAAAACCATCGCGGCGGTACGCGAGGCACGCGCCGCGAGCATGCCGTCGGTCAAGTGGCGGAGCCGCGTGAGCAATGCGAGCTTCAGCACGCTCGGCCACGCCCAGAGCTCGCCGATGCTGAGCGGAGCGGCACTCTGATACGCGGCGAGATAGCGCGTGAGCCGCGCCGCTTCCAGGCGGCCGTCGCTGTGCGCCAGGAGATCGTCGGCGAGGATCTCGATGCGCGCGCGGCCGTCGTTGCCCGCGCGCGGCAGGCGGCGATGGTAGCCACGCGGCAGATCGTGGCGGACGTTTCGCATCTCCGCTTCCACCATGTGGAAGTTGTCGAGCAACCACTCGCCGGCCGGGGGGAGCGGCTCGCCGCGGTGCACGTCGTCGGCCGCGGCGCGATACGCCACGCGTAAGCGCTCCGCGTGATCACGGAGGCGGGCGAGGTGGCGGCCGCTCTTGGCGAAGAACGCCCCGGCGCGCGGCAGACGGCCGGCACCGAGCTCGAGGGCGAACGTGTGCGCGCGCTCCTCGAGCTTCTCCAAGCTCAGGAACTCGGTCGGTGTCACGTCAGTCCGCTTCGCACTGAAGCGGCCCAGGAACGGCAATCGGATCGGCGAAGCTATCCTCCCCGCAAACGAGATCGGTGCTGTGCAGCAACGAGGGTGCCAGCGGGCGGTCCCGCCCCATGCACGCCAACTCGTGTACATACGGAGCCGTGTGGAATCGCCGTACGGCGCGATTGCAGTCCTTACAAGCCGCCGCACAATTGGTGGAACTTTCGTCCGAGAGACGGACTTCGAAGCGTGAGCCAGAACGGGAGCTTCCCGCCGTTACGCCATGGCGTGGGCCTTGCTCATTCTTTCTACCATGACGGTGACACGCATACTCAAGTTGGCTGATGGTGAGGAGCTGATCTCGTACGAAAGCGAGCTCGTACGGCCATCCGTGATCGACGACCCGCGTCGCGGTGCGCTCGAGCGTCGCGCGGGAGTCGAAGCGCCGATCCGCAGAGCGAGCGCCCGGTATTCGGACAGCGCGCGTTAGGCTCCTTTTGGGCGGCGGGCTAACAGCCAACTGGTAACGTCAGGCCGCGGGATCCGTCCCCTCTGCTCGCCTCATTGGTCGGTTCGATTGAGCCGTCGCGTTCGACCAACAAGCTCTGCACCGATCGCCCGATCGGACCCCGCTCGTCGGAGAGTCGGCTCTCCGCGAGACCGACGCCGACGGGTTCCGGCGCGGTCGTCGCTTCGAGCGCGATCCATTCGCCGGCCGGATGGCGGTGCAGGTAGATCGTGAGATCGGGGTTGATGAAGCGGTAGCGGTCGCGGCGGCTCAGCACCCAGCTGATTCCGTTCCCGAAGTCGGCGGCCGCCGCGACGCGCGCGAGCGGCGACGTGGTCTCGCCCGCGACGAGCGGCACCGCCAGACGGATCCAGGCGGTCGCGGGTCCCGGCTCGGCGAAGCTCCCGCGCACGAACCGAATCTCGACCGCGCCCGAGTGAAAGCCGCGGTACTGGATCTGCCCCGCCCACGGCGGCAGACTCACGACGCCCGTCGACGGCGACGGCGGCGCGCCGCTCGCGACCGCGCCTTCGGGCATCGGCACCTGCGCGCGCCGCATTCTCAATCCCGTCGCACGCGCGACCTCGATGCCGCTCTCCGCGACCCGCAGCGAGGTCTCGACCAACTGCACCTTCTTTCCCGGCCGCGCGAGCCGGCTCGCGACCCGGAGCGGCGCGATCGGCACGGGTCGCAGCAGCTCGACGGTGACGCGCGCGACGATCATCTGCTCGCCGCCGTCGAACCGTTCGACGGCGCGCGCGAGCAGCGCCGCCGGCGCGCCTCCGTGTTGCGCCTCGGGTGTCCACGGCCCGCGCGCGAGCTCCGTCGGTACGACGAGTTCTCCGTCGAGGAGGAAGATGGAATCGGACATGGGGCGACTCCCTAACGGCTCGGCAGTGCTACGGCTAGCGTCTCGCGAATCGAGCGCCCCATGCCGCGGCTGTCGTTCGCGCGATCGTCGCGTTGCCTTCGGCGGAGGCCGCCGAGCGCGACTACAACCCCAGCACGTCGCGCATGCGGTAGACGCCCGGCTTCTGCCCCGCGAGCCACAGCGCCGCCCGCAGCCCGCCGCGTGCCAGGCACTCGCGGCTCTGCGCGCGATGCGTGAGCTCGAGACGCTCGCCGGCGCCGAGGAAGTACGCCGTGTGGTCGCCGATCACGTCGCCGCCGCGGACGGCGAGGACGCCGAGCTCCTCGGTCTTGCGCGGCCCGGGCTCGCCTTCGCGACCGAAGACGCCGCGGCCGCGGAGCGGCGTGCCTTGCGCGTCGGCGGCGACCTCGGCGAGGCGGAGCGCCGTGCCGCTCGGGGCATCGCGCTTCAGCTTGTGGTGGATCTCCACGACCTCGACGTCGAACGACGGGCCGAGCGCGGCGACGGCCTGCTCCATCCGGCGCTCGAGGACGGCGACGCCGACGCTCATGTTGGGCGCGATGACGGCGCGGGTCCGCGCGGCGAGTGCCTCGGCCTCCGTGCGCTCCGCCGGCGTGAACCCGGTCGTGCCGACGACGATCGCGGCGCCGGCGTCGGCGGCGATCGCGAGGTGACGAAGGGCCGCCGCGGGCGCGGTGAAGTCGAGGGTGACGCTGTCCTTCGGAGGCGCGTAGCGGTCGACGATCGCGACCCCCGCCGCGGTGAGGCCCGCGACCTCGCCAGCGTCGCGGCCGAGCAGCGGATGCCCCGGCGCCTCGACCGCCGCGGCGAGCACCGCGGTCGGCTCCTCGAGCACGAGTCGGACCAGCAGGCGGCCCATGCGCCCCGCGGCCCCGCAGACGACGATCGGCGTCACGACCCGAGGAGTCCGAGCCCGCGCAACGACGCCGCGAGCTGCTCCCGCCGGCCGGCGTCGGTCATCGCGACGAGCGGCAAGCGGAGCTCATCGCGGCAGAGGCCGAGGAGCGCCAACCCGTGCTTCAACGGGATGGGATTGATCTCGGTGAACGCGCTCTTCATGAGCGGGTAGAGGCGGCGATGGATGTCGAGCGCGCGCCCAAAGTCTCCCGCGAGCGCCGCTGCCGCGAGGTCCGCCATGTCGCGCGGCGCGAGATTCCCGATCGTGGTGATGACGCCGGCGCCGCCGTGTGCGATCACCGTGAGTGTGGTGGAGTCGTCGCCCGCGTAGATCTCGAATTCGGGCGGCACCTCGTGGAAGACCGCGAGCGTATGGTCGAGCGCGTCGGACTCCTTGAGGCCGATGATGTTCGGATGCTCGGCGAGCGCGGCAATGGTCTTCGCGTCGAGCTGGGAGCCGGTCCGGATCGGGATGTTGTAGAGGATGATCGGCAGATCGGCGGCGTCCGCGACCGCGAGGTAGTGGCGCCGAATGCCCTCCTGGGTCGGCCTGTTGTAGTAGGGCGAGATCATGAGCGCCGCCTTGGCGCCCGCCTTCTTCGCCTCGCGCGTGAAGTGGATCGCCTCGGCGGTCGCGTTCGAGCCGGTGCCCGCGATGACGGGCACGCGCCCGCGCGCTTGCTCGACCACGAAGCGCACGACCTCGGTGTGCTCCTCGTGCGTCAGCGTCGCGGCCTCGCCGCTCGAGCCGCACGGCACGAGCGCCGACGAGCCGCCGGCGATCTGGCGCTCGATCATGGCGCCGAACGCCTTGTAGTCGATGGCGCCGTTCGAGAACGGCGTCGCGAGGGCGACCATGGAGCCGCTGAATCGTCTCGTGGGTGTCGTCATGCGTGGGTATCCGTTGCGGCGTAGAGTTGGTCGAGGTGGACGTCGGCGGTAAAGACCTCGGTCGCGGCGCCGGTCATGAGGACGCGGTCGTCGTCGCGCCACTCGATCGTGAGGTCGCCGCCGCGGAGATGGATCGTCGCGCGGCGGTCGGTCTGTCCCGTCAGCACCGCCGCGACGAGCGCCGCACAGGCGCCGGTGCCGCACGCCATGGTCTCGCCCGAGCCGCGCTCCCAAACCCGGAAGTCCACCACGCTCCGCGAGCGTACGGCGACGAACTCGGTGTTGACGCGGTTCGGAAAGAACGGATGGCGCTCGAAGGCGGGTCCGATGCGCGGCAGGTCGAGCGATGCGACCTCGGGCACGAAGACCACGCAGTGCGGGTTGCCCATCGATACGCAGGTGATCTGCCAGGTGTGGCCGGCGACCTCGAGGGGCTGGTCGATGACGCGGCCCTCGCTTGCCACCGGGATGCGCGGCCCGTCGAGGACGGGCACGCCCATGTCGACCGTTGCGCCGGTCGCACCGCCGTCGGAGCCGACCGCGATGGTCACCGTCTTCACGCCGTCGTCCGTGTCGATGCGCATCGGGTTCTGCGTCAGCCCGCGATCCCACACGTACTTGGCGACGCAGCGGATGCCGTTGCCGCACATCTCCCCGCGGCTGCCGTCGGCGTTGTACATCTCCATCCGGCAGTCGGCCGTGTCGGACGGTCGCACCAGGATGAGGCCGTCGGACCCGATGCCGTGGTGGCGGCGCGCCACCGCGCGGGCCACGCGCCGCGGGTCGGCGAGGTCGCGCGCGCGGCAGTCGACGTACACGTAGTCGTTGCCGATGCCGTGCATCTTGGTCATTCGGACAACGTCCGCCATTCGGGGGAAACCATACGCTGCCGTGCGCATCACCGCCAGCGCCGAGGCGCCCGGTTGATCGCCGCCGGGAAGGGTTCTAGGCAGAGCAGTGGATGGCGAGCGCATCGTGGTGGAAGTCGACGGTCGTCTACCAGATCTATCCGCGGAGCTTCTGCGACACGGACGGCGACGGCGTCGGCGATCTGGAAGGGATCCGTCGGCGGCTCGACCACCTCGTGTGGCTCGGCGTCGAGACGATCTGGATCTCGCCGTTCTACGCGTCGCCGATGAAGGACTTCGGGTACGACGTCTCCGACTACTGCGCCGTGGATCCGCGGTTCGGCACGCTCGCCGATTTCGACCGTCTCCTCGCCGACGCGCATCGGCACGGCATCCGGGTCGTCCTCGATTGGGTGCCGAATCACACGAGCGACGAGCACCCGTGGTTCGTCGAGTCGCGCGCCACGCGGGAGTCGGCGCGTCGCGACTGGTACGTCTGGCGCGACGGCGTGCCGGATGCGCCGCCGAACAACTGGCGCGCAGCGCTCGGGGGCGGTCCGGCATGGACGTGGGACGTCGCCAGCGGGCAGTGGTATCTCCATCTCTTCCTGACCGCCCAGCCCGACCTGAACTGGGCCCATCCCGCGGTGCCGGCCGCGATGCACGAGACACTCCGTTTCTGGCTCGATCGCGGCGTCGACGGGTTCCGGATGGACGTCGTCCATTGCATCGGGAAGGACCCGGCGCTGCCGGACCTTCCCGACGGCATGGCCGCGCTGCCGGCGGCCGTGCAGCACGACGACCCTCGGACGCATGCGCTCTTGCGCGACATCCGTGGGGTGCTCGACGCGTACCCCGGCGACCGCGTCATGGTGGGGGAGGTCGTGCTCTTCTCGACGGCGCAGATCGCACGCTACTACGGCGACGGGGACGAGCTGCATCTCGCGTTCAACTTTCTGCCGCTCTACGCGCCATGGGAGGCGCGCGCGTGGCGCGAGCGCATCGTCGAGGTGGAGGAGACGCTCGGCGCCCGCGACGCGTGGCCGACGTGGGTGCTCTCGAATCACGACAACGCCCGGCACCGGACGCGCTACGGGAGCGAGGCCCGCGCCCGCGCCGCCGCGGTCCTGCTGCTCACGCTTCGTGGGACGCCGTTTCTCTATGCCGGTGAGGAGCTCGGGCTCGAGGACGCTCACGTCCCGGACACGCACGGGCTCGACCCCGGCGGCCGCGACGGGTGCCGCGCGCCGATACCGTGGGAGTCGCGGCCCGGACACGGATGGGATCCGCGCGCGGCGCCCTGGCTCCCGTGGCCACCGGACGCGGCCAACCGGAACGTCGAGGCGATGCGGAACGACCCGTCGTCGATCCTGTACCTCTATCGCCGCCTGCTCGTCGCGCGGCGCGCGTCGGACGCCTTGCGGCTCGGGAGCTGGGAGGGACTTCGGTCACCCGAGGACGTGCTCGCCTTTCGCCGCGGGCACGGCGACGACGCGCGGCTGGTTCTCGTGAACTTCGCACCGCATGCCGTCGAGTGTCCGGTCGTCGGGGCGTGGATGGTGCAGATCGCGAGCGACGGCGCTGGCGAGTCCCATCCGTATCGCGGCACGCTCGCTCCGGACCAAGCCCTCGTCTTGACGTAGCCACCGAGGAGGACCCATGGCCGACGACGACGACCCGCACGTGCTCGACGATACCGTGACGCGCCTCCTCGCGCGCTTCACCGGCAGCCCCGTGGTCCGCCGCCTGGCGCGCGGTCTGGCCGGCGAGATTCTGCTCACCGATCACGAAGGCGACATCGTCGACCCGACGATCGACCCGCGGGTCTTCACGCAGGTGCCGAGCGACCTCGGTCGCGAGCGCTACGCGCACGTGGCGCTCTTGATGGCGGGCGACGCCTATTTGCCGGGGTGCCTGGTCGCGGGCGCCGCGTTGCGCTGGCACGTGCAGACCCGGGCAGCACTCGTCTGTCTCGTCGACGACTCGGTGTCGGCCGACGCACGGGCGATGCTCGCGCTCGTGTACGACCGCGTGGAGACGGTCCCCCGGCTCCGGGCGCACCACGACAGCTACCCCGCCGACCTGCTCTCGGACGCCTGGCGCGACGTCTACACCAAGCTGCACGTCTTCGACGCTGCGCTCCTGCCGTACGAGCGGGTCGTGTTCGTCGATGCCGACCTGCTGCCGCTGCGCTGCTTCGACCATTTGTTCACGCTGCCGGCGCCGGCGGCGGTGATCGAGAGTGTGCACCCGACGAGCCAGTACGCCTATGTCAGTCACATGCACGGCGTCCGCCATGGTCGGCCCGTCCCGCCCGCAATTCTCGAGGTGCGGTCCGTCGACGACATCGCCGGCGGCATCAACGCCGGGCTCTTGGTCGTGCGCCCCGACCGCGCGCTGTTCGTCGACATGGTCGAGCGCATCCGACGGCCGATGGCCGAGTGGGGGGCGCACCATCGTTGGCTCTACGAGCACGGCATCCGCTACGGTTTTCCGGAGCAGCACTTTCTGCAGGTGGAGCTCCAAGACCGGTGGACGGCTGTCGACCCGCGTTTCAACTCGATGCGGATGGACGTGCCTCACAGCTTCGGCGTGCACTGGATCATTGGCCGGAAGCCCTGGTGCAACATGGCCAACCCCGGCCGCACCGTCAGCCAAGCGCTGTGGGCGATGGCGTGGGAGACGCTCCGCCTGCACGAGCCGGAGGCGTGCTCGACGCTCGAGCGGCGCGGCCTCGTCAGCGACGCGCCGTCGTAGCGGCGGTCAGGGATGCGGTTCGGGCGACGCCGCCGGCGCGGGCGCCTGCGAGCCCGCGGGCGGGTTCCACGTGATCTCCGCCGCGTCCGACGGCGCACCGTAGTACTCGTCGGTCGTGTAGGGGACGATCCGGTAGTGATAGACCGCGCCCTCGAGCAGGTGCGTGTCGAGGTAGTCGAAGCGCTTGGCCTGCTGGAAGCGGCCCTTGTCCGTCACCGGCACGCGCGCGATCTCCTGGAACGGCGAGTTGTACCGGTTGCGCTCGACGACGAAGCCGCCGAGGTCCTCCATGGAGGTGCCGTCGACGTACTCCGTCGGCCGCGTCCAGCGCACGAGGATCCCGCTCGATTGGGTCGCGAGCGACAGCTCTTGCACCGGCTTCGGGGCGACGTACTGCGGCGGTTTCGGCATGGTCTTCCGGCCGCAGGCGGCGATGAGCAGCCCGAGCACGACGCTGGCGACGAGCGCGCGCCGCATGCTCACAGGCCCCGGAGCCTGCGGATGACGTTGGCCGGCGCGGTGCCGCCGCCCGCCACGCGGCGCGCGAGCGCCGCCTCTTGTGAGAGCCAGTCCTTGACGTCGGGACCGAAGTGCTTCGAGAGCTCGCGCCATTCGCGCTGGGTCATGTTCTCGAGCGACCGGTTCTCGGCGAGGCACTGCCGGACGGCGCGGCCGACGATGTGGTGCGCCTCGCGGAACGGCACCCCCTTGGTCACGAGGTAGTCCGCGACGTCGGTCGCGAGGAGGAAGCCCTCGGAGGTCGCCGCCTGCATGCGCGCGGCGTTCACGGTGAGGCGCGGCAGCAGCGCCGTCAGCACGGCGAGGCAGCCCTTCACGGTGTCGACCGTGTCGAAGAGGGGCGGCTTGTCTTCCTGCAGATCGCGATTGTACGAGAGCGGGAGCGCTTTCATGATGGTGAGCATCGCCATCAGATTGCCGTAGACGCGGCCCGTTTTGCCGCGCACGAGCTCCGCGACGTCCGGGTTCTTCTTCTGCGGCATGATGGAGGAGCCGGTCGCGAAGTCGTCGGGGAAGGTGACGAAGCCGAACTCGCTCGACGACCACAGCACGAGCTCCTCCGCAAGCCGCGAGAGGTGCGTCGCGAGGATGGCGCCCGCCGCGAGGAACTCGACGACGAAGTCGCGCTCGGAGACGGCGTCGAGGCTGTTGGTCGCGACGCGCGCGAAACGGAGCTCGCGCGCGACCTGCTCGGGATCAATCGGGAACGTCGTGCCGGCGAGCGCGCCGGCACCGAGCGGCATCACGTCGGCGCGGCGCCGGCAGTCGGAGAAGCGCTCGCCGTCGCGCTCGAGCTTCTCGTGATACGCCAGCAGGTGATGTGCGAACAGCACCGGCTGCGCGTGCTGCAGGTGGGTGTAGCCCGGCATCACGACCTTCGCGTGCTTGCGGGCGAGCGCCACGAGCGCCTTCTGGAATGCCGTGATGCTCTTCATGATGGCGCCGATCTCGGCGCGCACAAAGAGCCGGAGGTCGAGCGCCACCTGGTCGTTCCGGCTGCGCGCGGTGTGCAGGCGGCCGCCCGCCGCACCGATCTTCTCGATCAGCCGGCGCTCGACCGCCATGTGGATGTCTTCGTCGGCTTGCGTGAAGACGAACTCGCCGGCGGTGATCTCCTTCTCGATCTCGGTCAGGCCCTTGATGATCTTCTTGCCGTCGGCGGCCGGGATGATGTTGCACGCGATCAGCATGTGGCAGTGCGCGAGCGAGCCGGCGATGTCGTAGGGAGCGAGGCGCTTGTCGACCTGGATCGACGCGGTGAACTCTTCGACGATCGGCGCCGTCGCCGCCGCGAACCGTCCTTCCCAGGGCTTCGACTTCTTGGTGGGCATGGTGCTCCGCCTACTTTCCGTCACGCTTGGCGACGAGCGCCTGGATGCGGAGCCGGAGCGCGGAGAGCCGGATGAAGCCCTCGGCGTCGGCCTGGTTGTACACGCCACCGGCCTCGAAACTGGCAATTGATGGGTCGTAGAGCGACTTCGCCGCCTTCCGCCCGGCGACGGTGACGCTGCCCTTGTAGAGCTTCAAGCGGGCGGTCCCGTTGACGAGCTGCTGCGACTCGTCGATCGCGGTCTGCAGCATGCGGCGTTCGGGCGAGAACCAGTAGCCGTAGTAGACCATCTCGGCGTAGCGCGGCACCAAACCGTCGCGGATGTGCATCACCTCGCGGTCGAGGGTGAGCGACTCGACCGCGCGGTGCGCGGCGAGCATCAGCGTGCCGCCCGGGGTCTCGTACACTCCGCGCGACTTCATGCCGACGTAGCGGTTTTCGACGAGATCGAGGCGCCCGACGCCGTGCCTGCCTGCGATCGTATTCAACGCGGCCAACAACGCGGCGGGGGAGAGGCGCTCCCCGTTGACCGCGACCGGGTCGCCCGCCTCGTAGTCGATCTCGACGTACTCCGGCTGGTCGGGCGCCTTCGCCGGGTCGGTCGTGAGCAGGAACATGTCCGCATACGGCTCCATCCACGGGTCCTCGAGGACGCCGCCCTCAAAGCTGATGTGGAGGAGGTTGCGGTCCGAGCTGTAGGGCTTCTCGCGCGTCACCGGCACCGGGATCTTGTGCCGCTCGGCGTACTCGATCATCGACGTACGCGAGTCGAGGTCCCAGATGCGCCACGGCGCGATGATTCTGATGCTCGGCTCGAGCGCGTAGTACGTGAGCTCGAAGCGCACCTGGTCGTTGCCCTTGCCGGTGGCGCCGTGGGCGACCGCGTCGGCGCCGGTCTCGCGCGCGATCTCGATCTGCCGCTTCGCGATCAGGGGGCGCGCGATCGAGGTGCCGAGGAGATACCCGGCCTCGTAGACCGCATTGGCGCGCATCATCGGAAAGACGAAGTCGCGCACGAACTCCTCACGGAGGTCGTCGACGACGACGCTCGTGGCGCCGGTGCCGATGGCACGCTCGTGGACGGTCGCGAGCTCCTCGGCCTGACCGAGGTCGGCGCAGAACGCGACGACCTCGCAGTGGTACTGCTCGATCAGCCAGCGCAGGATCACCGAGGTGTCCAACCCCCCGGAGTACGCGAGGACGATCTTCTTGATGCCGTCGCTCATTTGGTGCTCTCCCGCGCCAGCCAGGCCATGAGCGCCTTCTGGAGGTGCAGCCGGTTCTCGGCCTGGTCGAAGACGACCGATTGGCGGCCTTCGATCACGTCGTCCGTGATCTCCTCGCCGCGATGGGCCGGCAGGCAGTGCATCACCAGGGCGTCCTTGGCGGCGTGCCGCATGACGTCCGCGTTGATTTGGTAGTCGGCGAAGCGGTCGCGGCGCACGACGGTCTCTTCTTCCTGTCCCATGCTCGTCCAGACGTCGGTGTAGAGGACGTCGGCGCCGCGGACCGCGTCGGTGACGGAGGTCGTCACCTCGATCTTCGCGCCGCGCGCCTGGCACTCCGCGACGAGCCCGGTGTTCGGCTCGTAGCCGGTGGGACATGCGACCGCGAAGTGAAAGGGAAACAGCGTCGCCGCCTCCATCCACGAGTGGACGAGGTTGTTGCCGTCGCCGATGAAGACGACCTTGAGCTCGTCGAGCTTCCGGCGGTGCTCCACGAGCGTGAAGAGGTCGGCCAGGACCTGACACGGGTGGTGCAAGTCGGTGAGGCCGTTGATGACCGGCACCTTCGCCTGCGCGGCGAGCTCGACCAGCACGGCGTGGCGAAACGTCCGGGCGACGATCATGTCGACGACGCGCGCCAGGTTGCGGGCGACGTCGGCGACGGTCTCGCGCTCGCCGAGCCGGATGTCCCACGGCGCGAGATAGATGGCGTGGCCGCCGAGCTGAAACATGCCGGTCTCGAAGCTGACGCGCGTCCGCAGGCTCGGCTTCTCGAAAATCATTGCGAGTGTCTTCCCGGCAAGCACCGGCCGCGGCTTCCCGGAGCGGAGCGCGGTCTTGATCTCGGTCCCGAGCGCGAAGATCGCCATGCACTCGTCACGGGTCAGATCGACCAGACGGAGCAGATCTCGTTTCATGTACCCAACACCTCTTCGACCACCGCCAGTGCCCGGTCGATCTCGTCCTCGGTGATGACGAGCGGAGGGAGAAGCCTGAGCACGGTGTCGGCGGTGCAATTGATGAGCACACCGCGCTCGAGGCACGCCGTGACGTACGGCGCCCCCGGCTCGGTGAGCTGCAGTCCTTGGATGAACCCGCGGCCGCGGACGCCCTTGACCTTGGCGCTCGTCGCCGCGATGCGGTCGAGCGCGGCGCGGAAGTGCCCCGCGCGCTTCCGGACGCCCGGCAGGAAGTCGGGCGCGGTCATGATCTCGAGCGTGGTCACAGCGGCAGCCGCTGCGACGGCGTTCCCGCCGAACGTGGAGCCGTGCGCGCCGGGCGCGAACGCCGCCGCGACGTCCTCGCGCGCGAGGCACGCGCCGATCGGAATGCCGCTCGCCAGCGCCTTCGCGAGCGTCATGACGTCAGGCACGACGCCGAGCTGCTCGTACGCGAACAGCGTCCCCGTCCGACCCATGCCGACCTGGATCTCGTCGAAGATCAGCAACACGCCGCGCTCGTCGCAGAGCCTACGGGCGCCGGTCAGGTACTCGGGGCTCGGCACGACGACTCCGCCCTCGCCGAGGATGGGCTCGAGCAGCAGCGCCGCGGTGGTGTCGGTCAGCGCCCGCTCGAGCGCCGCTAGGTCGTCGTAGGGGACGTAACGGAACCCCGCCGGCAGCGGCTGGAACCCGACCCGGACCTTCTCCTGGCCGGTCGCGGTCAGCGTCGCGAGCGTCCGGCCGTGGAAGGAGCCGAGCGCCGAGACCACCTCGAAGCGCTTGCCGCCGTTCGCGTGTCCGAAGCGGCGGGCGAGCTTGATCGCGCATTCGTTCGCCTCGGCGCCGCTGTTGCAGAGGAAGACACGGTCGGCGAACGAGTGGGCACAGAGCAGCTCGACGAGGCGCGCCTGCGGCTCACAGTAATGGAGGTTCGAGACGTGGAAGAGCTTCTGGGTCTGCGCGGTGATCGCGTCGGCGACGGCTCGCGGCGCGTGTCCGAGGTTGGTGACCGCGAGGCACGCGAAGAGGTCGAGATACACCTTCCCCTCCGCGTCCCAGAGACGGGCGCCCTCGCCGCGTACGAACGCCACCGGCGCACGCACATACGTGGCCATCAAATGACGATCGGAGCGCGAGACGATGTCCTGACTGCTCATGGGCGTAATTGCCGGGCCAAGCCCAGGGAAAGGCGCGAATACTCTCGGCAACTCGCGACGATGTCAACAAAAGCGCAGGAGGCGCGTGGTGATTGGGATTGCGCCACCCAAGAGCACGATGACCGTGAGCACGGGCGCGACCCACCCGGGGGTCGTGGGCGGGAGCTCGACGAGCGCGTCGCTTTCGACCGGAGCGCGCGCCCGCGGGCGGTCGTGCAGCTCCCCGCGCGTCCGGGCGGCGACTGCCGCGGCGACGACCTGGAGGGCCTCGTTGGCCGCGCGCTCGGCCGCCGGTCCGCGGGTGACTCCGACGTTGGCGAGCCAGTCGACGATGCGGGCGGCGGTCGGCGGACGTGTGCCGAGGAAGCGGAGCGCGCCCGTCGGTCCCCGATTCATGGTCGCGAGCGAGCGCAGCGCGAGGACGTCGCCCTCCGTGACACGCAGGCTGCCGTCCGGGGCGACGGTCGCGACGACGGTGATGCGGAGGGGCCGGAACTCGGTGTCGGGCGCGATGCTTCCCGTGTAGGTCTGGAGGACGCGTGCGGGAAACAGGGCCGTCGACGCAGACGCCGCGCGCTCCCCGACCCACACGGCGACGAACGCCCACGCACCGACCAGTAGGATCAGCGCAAGGCCCACACCGAGTCGGCGGTTGTCGTGCGACGTCCCGGTCGGCGGCGCCGGGCACAGGTCGTCGATCGCGCGCAGCACGTCGACGACGCCGTGCAGGTCGTCGCGGCCGTCGAGCTCGCGCGCCGCGTGGGCGGCGAGCTCGTTCCGCATCGGCAGCGGCGCGCCGGTCGCGGCGATCTCGCGCATGCGCGGCACGAGCACGAGCTGCAGCCAATGCTCGAACGGCATGCTGTCCATCGCGAAGGGCAGGCGGAACGGCTGCAGCGGCGGCGGCGGGTCGGTCCACGCGCCGTCGGCGCGCATGGTGCGCTCGAGCGCGGCGGCGAGCTCGTCCAGGCGTTCGTGCGGTGTCGGCATGACGCTCCGGCCTATGTACGTCGGCGCGGGGGCCGGCGACAGCGCGCCGTCTTGACGGGGCCGGGGGCGTGCGCGAGAGGTCGCGCATGGTGCACGGCACCGACGATCTCGCCGTCGACCGCCGGGACGGCTTCGCGGTGCTGACGCTGGCGCGTGTGGCGAAACGCAATGCGCTGAGCTTCGCGATGCGGCGCGGGATGGCCGCGGCGCTCGGCGAGCTCGGCGGCGACGACGCGCTCGCCTGCGTCGTCCTGACCGGCGCCGGCCCCGACTTTTGCGCCGGCATGGACGTGAGCCGCTTCGGCGGCGACGCCGCCAACCGCCGCGAGATCGTCGACGCGACGACGGTGCTGTTCGACGCGCTCGCTGCGTTCCCGAAGCCGCTCGTCGTCGCCGTCGAGGGGCGCGCGCTCGGCGGCGGCCTCGCCCTCGTGCTCGCGTGCGACATCCGCATCGCCGCACGGAGCGCACGCTTCGCGATGCCCGAGGTGAAGTTCGGCGCCGCGGGCGGATTCGCCGTCCTTCGCGCCGCAGTCGGCGACGGGCCGGCCCGCGAGCTGGCGCTCACTGCGCGCGAGGTCGGCGCAGAAGAAGCGCATCGCCTGGGTATGCTCGCGGCGGTCGTCGACGAAGGCGCGGCGCTCGCGCGCGCCGAGGCGGTCGCCGCCGAGCTCGCGACGCTCCCGCGCCGCGGTCTTCAGCTGCAGACCGAGATCATCCGCGCCACCGCCGGGAAGCCGCTCGCGGAGGGCCTCGCGTACGAGCATGCCGTGTTCCGGCGCGTGGTGCTCGGCTCCGAGTAGATCCTTCCCCCGTGCGACGAACTCGGTAGCGTCGCCGCCATGATTGCCGGTCGATCGCTTGACGAAGGCCGCGATTTACGCGGCGGCCGGCGTCCCGGAGTACTGGATCGTCAACCTCCGCGACGACGTCGTCGAGGTGCTGCGCGATCCGGAGCAGACGACACGGAGCTGTCGCACGGCCGACCGCGTCGGCCGCGGCCGCCGCATCGCGCTCGTGTCGTTCCCTGACGCCGGCGTCGCCGTCGCGGACCTGCTGCCGGGTCGGTGACGCGGCCGCTGCGGCTCAGGGTCGCGATCCCCTGAGCCGACGGAGCCACCCGGACACGCCGCGCGACGAGGCCGCGACCGGTGCCTGACGTGGTCCCGCGTCGTCCGGCTCGATCGGGCGCCGCGGACCCTCACGGGTCGTCGAGAACGTACGGCGCGGCGTGCTCGGCTCCGGCGCGCCTTCGTGCCAGATCGTGATGTGCGTGCCGAACTCGACCGCAACGCCCTTCAGGTACTTGAGCGCGAAGTCGAGGCTGACGCCGTTCCGAGCGAGGTCGGCCTGCACGGTGTCGGCCACGACGAACTGGAACTCGCGAAGCTGCCACGTCGCACCCAGGATGTCTTTCCAATGGTCGCGGAACATCACGCACGGGTGGAGATAGTGGAGCTCGGTGAAGAACGTGCGGTGGGTATAGATGAAGGCTTCGTCGGTCCACGCGTACGGCGTCCAGATCTCGAGCGTGGCGCCGTTCGTCGCGACCCGGCTCATCTCGTGGAAGATCAGTGCCTGGTCGGCGAGGTGCTCGAGGCAGTGCGACGTGAAGATCGTGCCGACGCTCCGGTCGGCGAAGGGCAGGGGCTCGCGCTCGACGTCGACCCGGTGCTCGACGTCCGGGACGGCGTCCTTGTCGATGCCGATGAAGCCCTCGCGCTTCGCCCACCCGCAGCCGATGTCGATTCTGAGGCCGTCCGGCACCGCGCCCTTCCATCGCGGAGCACGTCGCGTGTCAATTGCGCGCGCGCTTGGCGATCCGGCCGCGTCGTCGCCTTGAACGACGAGCGTTGCGTCTCATGCGACGGACCTCCTTCCGCACCACGTGCCGCCGTCACGATGGCGAGGGGCGGGCGTCCGCCAGATGCGAATGTGAGGGTGCCTCACGCCGGCTTGCCGCGGCGGGGCAACCAGGCACACAGCGCGCAGGGAGGAGCGGGCTCCGTCAGCCGGAATTCGTCTTGACCTTCCGAGGGCGCCCTAGTACCCATCGGACAGTCGCTCCGGCCTTCCCCAGTTTTTCATGCAGACGTGCGACGGTCCCGCGAGCCGCGCCTCTTTGCACGATTCGATCCCTCGCGCTGGACGATGATGCCCGCTATGGACCCCTACGCAGCGACTGTTTCCGACCACGCGATTCCACCCGAGATTGCGCCCCGCTGCGCGACCGTCGCCGCGGGGTCGCGACGGGTCACCGAGCGAGCTCCGTGGCATGTTTCTTGGAGCCTCATACGATCATGAATAACAGCGAGTTGGCTGCCGATACCCGCATCCCGGACGGACCCATGGACGAGAAGATCCGGCAGTACCTGGCGGAGACCCTGCTGATCGAATTCGGTGACGCCGCCGGCGCGACCAGCGAGGACGAGAACCTCTTCGAGTCGGGCCTCATCGACTCGTTTGGCTTCGTGCAGCTGGTGGCATTCCTCGAGAAGACCTTCGACATCAAGATCAGCGACGAGGAGGTGCTGTCCGACGCGCTGAGCTCGTTCGCCAAGATCCGCACGTTCGTCGAGGCCAAGGTCGCACGATGACCGCGACCACGGCGGCCGACATCCGGCTCTGCACGCGCTGCGTGCTGCCGTCGACGTTCCCGGGGATCTCCTTCGACGCGACCGGCCTCTGCAGCATGTGTCAGGAAGCGCCCCCGGCGCCCGAGTTCGAGAAGATCCGCGGCGAGCTCCGGCAACGGCTCGAAGCTGTCTTCGACGCGAACCGCGGGAAGGCCGAGTACGACGTCATCGTCGCGTTCAGCGGCGGCAAGGACTCGTCGTACACGCTGATGATGCTGACCCAGAAGTACGGGCTCAAGTGTCTCGCGGTCACCATCGACAACGGCTTCATCGCGGAGCAGGCGCAGAAGAACCTCCGCGCCGTCACGTCCTCGCTCGGCATCGACTTCATGCTCTTCACGCCCGCGCCCGTCTT
This sequence comes from Polyangiaceae bacterium, assembly GCA_031400185.1. Taxonomy (GTDB): domain Bacteria; phylum Desulfobacterota; class Binatia; order UTPRO1; family UTPRO1; genus UTPRO1. The sequence continues at coordinate 4,080 of JANNPN010000278.1, read as the reverse complement.
CATGAACAAGCTCTACAAGACGAGCGCCACGACGCCGGTGCACACCAAGGCCGCGCTCACGCGCGCGAGCAGCATGTGCAACTCGTGCATCAACCTCATCAACAACCACATGGTGAAGCTTGCGATCGAGAAGTCGGTGCCGATCATCGCCGGCGGCTACATCGGCGGCCAGGTGCCGAAGGACTCGGTCATCATGCAGATGGACCTTGACGTCCAGGCGCGCTTCCGTTCCGAGGCGATCAAGCGCTACCTCCGCAACTTCGGGCCCGAGGCCGAGAGCTACTTCGGCATGAACGAGGAGATGGTGAAGCGGAGCCCGCTCCGCAAGATCAACATCGTGAACCCGATGCTCGCCTTCGGCGTCTCCGAGGAGCAGATCATCGAGGAGATCGCGACGCTCGGGTGGCGGAAGACCGCCGACACCGGCAGCAACTCGACCAACTGTCTCCTGAACGACCTCGGGATCGCCGTCCACTACAAGCAGCACCAGTACAACCCGTACGTGAACGAGATCGCCGAGCAGGTGCGGACCGGCCTCATGTCGCGTGAGGAGGCCATCCACAAGGTCCAGGACATTCCCGATTTCTCCCGCGTCGAGCGCCAGGCGCGCGCGATCGGCCTCGATTGGAATGACGTCTGAGCCTTTGGCCCTGCTGTTCCCGGGGCAGGGCGCCCACGACGTCAGGATGCTGGACGGCGTGCGGGGACTTCCGGAGTTCGACTCGCGCTATCGGCTCGTCTGCGATGCGCTGGGCAGCCAACCGCTGGACGAGATCGCGGCGGGACACGGCGAGTACCTGAACCAGAACCGGGTGACGGCGCTGCTCACGCTGCTCGTGAGCTCGCTCTCGCTGGACGCGTTTCACGAGAAGACCGGACGGCGCGCCGACTTCGTCTCCGGCTACAGCGTCGGCCAGTGGACGGCGCTCTACGCCGCGGGCGCGCTCTCGTTCGCGGAGCTCGTGCGGGTCGTCGCGAAGCGCTCCGTATTGATGGACGCGTGCTTCGCCGACATCCCGGGCGCCATGCTGGCGGTGATCGGGCTCAAGGCGGAGGTCCTCGAGAATCTCTGCGATGGCCTCCGCGCCAAGAGCCATCGGGTGTGGGTCAGCAACTACAACTGCGTCGGCCAGTACACGCTCGCGGGCAGCGGCGAGGCGATCACCCACGCGGAGACGGCACTCGTCGATCTCAAGCCGAAGAAGGTCGCGCGGGTTCCGGTCAGCGGAGCCTGGCACACGCCGCTCCTCGCGGCCGCCCACGCCGGGTTCAAGCCCTTCCTTGCCGACGTGGCGCTCGCTCGGGCGCAGGTTCCGGTGGTCGACAACGTGACCGGCGGTTGGCTCCCGGCCGAGCGGCCGGCGCTCGATGAGCAGCTAGCCCGCCACCTCGATCACCCGGTACTCTGGGAGCAGGGCATCAGGGCGCTGCTCGCCACGGGTGCCAAGCGGTTCGTCGAGATCGGCTACGGCAACGTCCTCACCAAGTTCGGATTCTTCATCGATCGTTCCGTCGAGCACCAAGCGTTCTACGTGACCGCAGGGTAGGAGCGCAGCGACAACAATGTGCGGCATCGTCGGGTTCTTCCATCAATCTGACGCGTCGAAGTTCGACGTCGCAGCGTCCCCACGCGTCCTCGAGGAGATGCTCGCGCTGATGTATCACCGCGGCCCCGACGAGGCCGGATACTACTTCGACGCGCGTACCGGCTTCGGCACCGCGCGGCTCTCGATCATCGACCTCTCGACCGGCCAGCAGCCGATCCCCGACGAGACCAAGCGCTTCTGGATCGCGTACAACGGCGAGCTCTACAACTACAAAGAGCTGCGCGCCGAGCTCGAAGCGCTCGGGCACCGCTTCCAGTCGACCTCCGACACCGAGGTGCTGCTGCACGCGTACATGCAGTGGGGGGTCGACGCGTTGCCGCGGCTGAACGCCGCGTACGCCTGCGCGATTTACGACCGTGAGCGCGAGGAGCTGTTGCTCGCGCGCGACCGCTACGGCAAGCGGCCGCTCTTCTACACGGAGGTCGGCGACACGCTCGTCTTCGCCTCGGAGATGAAGAGCTTTCTCGCGTTCCCCGGGGCGACGTTCGAGCTCGACGAGGCGCAGCTGGCGTCGATCTTCACGATCTGGACGCCGCTGCCGCATCAGAGCGGCTTCAGCGGCATCCAGCAGATCCCGAACGGCTGGTACCTGAAGCAGCGCGGCCGGCAGCGCACGCTCGCCCCCTACACGACCCTCGACTGGCCGAAGGAAGGACGGTTCGAGGGCTCGGCGGACGAGGCGATCGAGCGCACCCGCGACATCCTGTCCGAAGCCGTGCGCCTCCGGCTCCGGAGCGACGTCGAGGTCGCGACGTACCTCTCGGGGGGGCTCGACTCGGCCATCACGACACAGCTCGCGCTCGCCAACGGTCTCAGTCAGGTGCACTCGTTCTCGATCACCTTCGACGACAAGGAGTTCGACGAGTCGTCGGATCAGCTCGAGCTCAGCCGCTACCTCGGCACGAAGCACACCGCGCTTCCCGTCCATCACGGCGACATCGCGCGCAGCTTTCCCGCCGCGATCTGGCACGGCGAGGTCCCGGTCTTCCGCACCGCCTTCGTCCCGATGTTTCTGCTCTCGCAGCTCGTGAACGAGCAGGGCATCAAGGTCGTGTTGACCGGTGAAGGCTCGGACGAGAGCTTCCTCGGCTACGACATCTTCAAGGAGGCGATCCTCCGGGACGGCTTCGATGCCGAGCGCGACGCCGACAAGCTCCGCCGGCTCTATCCGTACCTGCCGCACTTCAACGATGGGAACATCAAGGCGCTGGCGTCGGTCTTCGGGCAGTTCGCCCACGAGAAGTCGCCGGGCTTGTTCTCGCACGAGCTCCGTTTCCACAACTCGCTGTTCGGCCTTCGGCTCCTGAAGCAGAGCCGTGAGGGGCTCGCCGATCTGAAGGCGTACGTCGCCGAGAACGATCCCGTCGTCGGGCACTTGGACCTGGTCGAGCGCGCCCAGTGGCTCGAGTGGAAGACGTTGCTCCCGGGCTATCTGCTTTCGACCCAGGGGGACCGCATGAGCATGGCCCACAGTGTCGAGGGCCGGTGTCCCTTCCTCGACTACCGGGTCGTCGAGTGGGCCGCGCGCCTCCCGCAGGAGCTCAAGCTCGGCCCGAACATGGACGAGAAGTGGATCCTCAAGCAGGCGTTTCCCGACACGCTGCCGCCGAGCATCCTGAAGAAGCCGAAGCAGCCCTATCGCGCGCCCGATCTCTCCGCGTTCCTCGGCTCGAGCGACGCCGACTACACCGAGGCGCTCTTCTCGGAAGCCGAGCTCGCGAAGCTGCCGTTTCTGAACGGCGTCTTCTGCCAGCAATTTCTCAAGAAGGTGCGGACGGCGCCGCCCGGCGGTATCAGCCAGCGCGAGAACCAGGCGTTCATCCTGCTGCTCTCGACCGCCCTCCTGCACCGCTACTTCGTCGCGCGCGAGCACCCGCGCCGCGAGGTGAAGCTGAACCTCTGCCGCGCGATCGACGGGCGCACGCTCGCGGAGGCGAGGCGCCCGAATTGACTTCGGGCGTCTCGGTCCATCGGAGGACGCGCGCGCAGCGCGCCCCGCACGGGGACGTACTCAATTGAAGCTGACGGCGCTCGCGCCCGAGCGCTACGCCGACTTCTACCGCTTCAATGCGGAGATCTTTCCGAAGCGCGTCTCGGTGCCGACGCGGTTCGGTTTCCAGATCCTCGACAACCCGCTCCTCGCCGTGAAGGACGCTCCCGACGTCGTCCTGGTGACCGACGACGACGGCACGATCCTCGGCCAAGTGGTGCTGCAGCCGATCGACTTCCACCACGACGGCACGCGCGCCCGCGGCTATGTGGGGGTCGACCTCTTCGTGAAAGAGAGCGCGCGGCACACCCGGGCCGGCGGTGCGCTCGCCTTCAAGATCGTCCGCGCCTACAGCCCGTTCTTCTGCGTGACCATCAGCGAGGCCGCCGAGAAGGTGTTCGGCGCAGTCGGTATCCGGCCCGTCGGCACGATGCAGAAGTTCCTCTGGATCCGCGGCGTGCGCGGCCTGCTCGGACTCGGGAC
>JANNPN010000196.1:0-2377 GCA_031400185.1 Polyangiaceae bacterium | reverse complement strand
TGCTCGCGCACGGCATCGTCGAAGTTCGTGACGCTGGCGGCGGCCGGTCGCGCGGTCTTGATCCCGCGCTCGAGCGGCGGCAGCTGCAAGCTGTCGCCGCTCGAGAGGATCACCGCGCGGTGGAGCACGTGCTGCAGCTCGCGCACGTTCCCCGGCCACGGATACCGGGTGAGCGTCTCCATCACCTCCGGCGCGATCGACGCGATGCGCCGACCGAGCTTCGCGGCGTGGCGCGCGACGAACTGCCGCGCGAGCAGCGGAATGTCCTCGGTCCGTTCCCGGAGCGGCGGCACGTCGATCGGAAAGACGTTCAGGCGGTAGTAGAGGTCGGCACGGAACTCGCCGGCCTCGACGAGCTGCTCGAGCGGGCGATTGGTCGCCGCGATGACCCGGACGCTCCGAATCGTGTGCGTGCTGCCGAGCCGCTCGAACTCCTGCTCCTCCAGCACGCGCAAGAGCTTCAGCTGCAGGTCGAGCGGCAGGTCGCCGACCTCGTCGAGAAGCAGCGTGCCTTTGTGCGCCAGCTCGAAGCGTCCGACGCGGCGTCCAACCGCGCCGGTGAATGCGCCGCGCTCGTGGCCGACGAGCTCACTCTCGAGGAGCCCGGCGGGGATGGCGGTGCAGTTGAACTTCACGAGCGGACCGCGCTTGCGGCCGCTGAGCTCGTGGATCAAGCCGGCGATCAGCTCCTTGCCCGTACCGGTCTCGCCCCGAATCAGCACCGCGGCATCCGTGGCGGCGACGCTTTCGACGAGACGGAGCGTGCGCTGGAACGCGGCGCTGCGCCCGACGATCCCGTGGGACGGCGGGCTCGAGCCGTGGTCTCTCGGCCCGCTCGGTTCCTGCGTCATCGTGCCCGTCTCGTGCATCGCGTCCATGTCAATCTCCCGTCTGCGAAAGAATCGTGTGGAGGAGCCGCCGCACGGCCGCCGGATCGACCGGCTTCCGAAGGAACGCGACCGCCCCCGAACGCGAACGCCTCCGCGCGATAGCCGAACGACCGAACCAGCCGACGCGCCGACGTCCGGACCGACGCGTCGTCGTCCACGATCGCCACGAACGGCGGTTCGCCGGCCGCGCCGGGGCTTCGTGCGTTCTCTCCGGCGCCGGTCTCCGTCACGGGGCGAAACGTACTGGGCCACGTGCAGCGGCTACCAGCTATCTCTTGGGAGAGGTCGCGACCCTCTCCTTTGGGATAGGCCTACGCCGAAGCGATCAGACCGAGCTGGCCGGCGATCTGCACGAGCTCCGCCACGGAGTCGACTTGCATCTTCTCCATGACGTGCGCCCGGTGGAACTTGACGGTCGGCTCGCTGATCGAGAGCTCGGCTGCGATCTGCTTGTTCAGGCGCCCGGCGACGACGAGTGTCATCACGTCCCGCTCGCGCGGCGTGAGCTTCGTATAGCGCACGCGCAGCCCCTCGCCCTCGCGGCGCGCCCGGTGCGACGCCGCGTCGCGCTCGATCGCGCTCCGGATCGCGGCCAGAAGCTCGCGGGAGCGCGTCGGCTTGGTGAGGAACTCGACCGCGCCGTCCTTCATCGCGCGCACCGACATCGGAATGCTGCCCCGCCCCGTGATGAAGACGATCGGGATCGTGACACCCGCTTGCACGAGCTCGCGCTGCAGATCGAGGCCGCTCTGCCCCGGCAGATTCACGTCGAGGACGAGACACCCCGGCCGGTCCACGGGGAGGCGCGGCAGAAACTCCTTGGCGGACGCGAACGTCTCGACGGCAAACCCCGCCGAGCGGACGAGACGCTCCGTCGACCGCCGGACCGACGGGTCGTCGTCGACGACGAAGACGATCGCGGCCGCGTCGTCGGTCATGCCGCCGCCGACTCCTGACCGCGACGACGGCCGCCGCGCGCAGCCCGAGCAGGACGTGGACAGCGGCTCGTCGACATGCGCGACCACTCTTCAGTCATTGACACGGCACGGCTATCCGCACGCGACCAGCAGCAGGCCGCTCACTAGCGCAACGCGCCCGGGCGCCGCAAGGTTGCCGGCGAACGCATCGACGTTGCGGTCGGCCGCGCGCTGTCGTCAGTTCGGTGTTGCCGGCCGGTGGGTCCGGGAGTGGCGCCTACGGTCGCCGGGGTCCCGCCCAGCGCGTACGGCCCGCCGGTGCCTCCCTGTCTTGCGCACACGCGAGCTGCGGCTCCCCGGAGCACTCCCGCACCCACCCGCCGGCGATTCCTTGAGCCGATGCGCGACCGCCCGCCGCGCCGACGCGCCGCTGAAGTCAACGCTTCCAAGGAAATGAGTGTGGATGCAGCAGGCGGGCGGGTCGGGGATGGCTTCGGGGAGCCGCAGCTCGCGTGTGCGCAAGACAGAGAGGCACCGACGGGCTTTCTGCGCTGGGTGGCACCGAACCCG
>JANNPN010000179.1:0-5375 GCA_031400185.1 Polyangiaceae bacterium | reverse complement strand
CCCCTGCTCGAACTCGCGACCGTCCTCCTTGGCTGCAACAACGCGCATCTTGTCCAGGAAGACGGGGTGTGGAAGACCGTCGGCGATCCCACGGAAGGCGCTCTGTTGTCAGCCGGCGCTAAAGCGGGCGGGGATCGGCGGCGAATCGAGCGAGAGTTCCCGAAGCAGCATGAAATTCCTTTCGATTCGGACCGCAAACGGAGTACGGTCATCCGCCGAAAACCGGACGGGACGCTCCGCGCGTTCAGCAACGGCGCGCCCGACGGGCTGTTGCAATGCTGCACTCGCCTTTACACGGGCGATGAAGTCCGGCCTTTGACCGATCCGGACCGGGCGCGCATCCTAGCGCAGATCTCCTCGATGGCGACCCAGGCCTTGCGCGTGCTCGGTTCCGCTTATGGCGACCTGGGTGGCTCTTCCGCCGGCGGCCTCACCGCTGCCACCGTCGAGCGCGACCTGGTGTTCGTCGGCCTAACGGGAATGTATGACCCGCCCCGGCCTGGGGCCAAAGACGCGATCGCGAAGTGTCACGCCGCCGGAATCCGCGTCGTCATGATTACCGGCGATCATCCTCACACGGCCGCCGCCATAGCTCGGGAACTAGGAATCGCCGTGGGCGCCGCCGCCGTTTCCGGGCCGGAAATGGACAAGCTGTCCGACGAAGCTCTCCGGCAGCGCGCTCCTGAAATCGCCGTCTACGCCCGCGTCACGGCAGCGCACAAGCTGCGAATCATTCGAGCTTTGAAAGCCAACGACGCTGTGGTCGCGATGACCGGCGATGGCGTGAACGACGCCCCGGCCATCAAAGGCGCCGACATCGGCATCGCCATGGGAAAATCGGGTACGGAAGTCACCAAGCAGGCGGCGGACATGATTGTCATCGATGACAATTTCGCGTCGATCGTCGCCGCCGTTGAGGAAGGCCGCGGCATCTACGACAACATCCGCAAGACGCTGCAATACCTCCTGGCAGGGAACACCGGGGAGCTCCTGCTCATGACTACCTGCGTGGTCGTGGGTCTGCCGATGCCCCTGCTACCGATTCACCTGCTCTGGATCAATCTCGTCACCGACGGCCTGCCGGCGCTTTGCCTCGCCACCGACCCCATCGACGCCGACGTAATGAAGCGCCAGCCGCGCCGCCGGTCTGAGCGGATTACCGACGGCGACTTCCTGGGAACAATGCTTCTCACGGGGATACTCACCGCGGGTGTATCGTTCGCGGTGTATCTCTACGGGATAAGAACCGAAACCCCGGAACTCGCCCGCACTCACGCGTTCGCCGTTCTCGTCTTCGCCGAACTCCTGCGCTCTTTTGGCGCCCGCAGCGAGAACAAGCCCGTCTGGCGCATCTCCCTTTTCACGAACATCAACCTCGCCATCGTGGTGGCCATTTCTTTTGGCCTCCAGGTCTTGAGCCACCACAACGCGTTTCTGGGCAGTGTCCTGAAGACGTCCCCGATGTCACTAGCCGATTGCTTCCTGCTACTCGCGGCGGCGGCAATTCCGCTAATGGTGTTGGAGCTAGTGAAGGTCGCGCGGAACGCCCGACGCGCGCCGATGTAGGGCAGACAGGCATGACGAATCACCTCGCGAACTACCCGGATCAACCCGCTGGCAGCGAAGAGATGCTAGACGCCCTCCAGCGAGACGCCTTCGGATATTTTCTGCACGAGACCAACCCGGCGAACGGCCTGGTCCGCGACAAGACGCAACCGGATTCCCCCGCGAGTATCGCCGCGGTTGGGTTTGCACTCGCAGCGTATCCGGTTGGCGTCGAGCGCTCATGGATGACGCGCGCGGAAGCGGCGCAGCGAACATTGGCCGTGTTGCGGTTCTTCTGGACCAGCCCGCAGGGGACGGCACCGGACGCGACAGGCTACAAAGGGTTCTACTACCACTTTCTGGATATGAAGACCGGACGGCGCGCCGGGAGCTGTGAGCTTTCCACCGTCGACACTGCCTTCCTGCTCGCGGGCGTGCTCACCGCCGCAACCTATTTCGATCAGGATGGTGAAGACGAGCGGGAGATCCGCACGTTGGCCGATGCGCTCTACCGCCGCGCCGACTGGCAGTGGGCGCAAAACGGCGGAGCGACGATCACCCATGGGTGGAAACCCGAAAGTGGCTTTTTGAGATACCGCTGGGAAGGCTACGACGAGGCCCTCCTGTTGTACGTGCTCGGCCTTGGTTCGCCGACGTTTCCGCTGCCAACCGATAGCTACTCAGCGTGGTCGTCCACCTATGAGTGGAAGGAGATCTATGGCCATGCGTTCCTGTATGGCAGCTCGTTCTTCATCCACCAATACTCGCACGTGTGGATTGACTTCCGCGGGATCCAGGATGTCTTCATGCGCGAGAAGGGAAGCGACTACTTCGAGAACAGCCGGAGAGCGACGCACATTCAGCAACAGTACGCGGTTCAGAACCCTCTCGAATTCGTGGGCTACGGCCAATATTTCTGGGGGCTGACCGCAAGCGACGGACCTGGATGGACGGTGCGGCAGGTGCGCGGCGTCGAGTGCCCCTTCTTCGAGTACGTCGCGCGTGGCGTGCCATACGGCCCAGACGACGGGACCGTCGCTCCGTGGGCTGTGCTCGCCTCGCTGCCCTTTGCCCCGGAGATTGTGCTGCCGACGGTTCAGCATTTCAAAGAGGTCTACCCAGAGATCACGGGCAAGTACTGCTTCAAGTGCAGTTTCAATTTGACCTTTCCGCCCGAGTCGCCGGACAAGCCCGGTTGGACCTCGCGCTACCACTACGGGATCAACCTGGGGCCGGTTGTGCTGATGTGCGAGAACTACCGCTCGGGCCTGCTGTGGCGACTGATGCAGCGTTGCCCGTACCTCGTCACGGGACTTCGGCGGGCGGGATTTGCGAACGGCTGGCTATGAAGAGAAACGACCTACAGCGCCTTCGTGGTTCACTGACTGCGGTCGTAGGGCAGCCGCAGCGCGGCCTTCGAGTCATCGCGCGCAGAGTAACGATCGGCAAGTTGAACTCGGCTGAAGGCTGACGTCTTTTACAAGTCGGGGTGACCCATGGGGCGTGGGTCACCCCGGAAAAGCGTCAGCGGATAACTAGCAGCATCTCCCTTGCTGCCCGGCGATTGTCCCCGTCTTAGACTGTTGCGCTTTGAGCGCCATGCAGCTGTAACTGGACACGTTGCAGAAGCGACGACCGGTACGTTCGCCGGTCATGGTGGTGCCGACACAGCCTTGGAGCGACGCCAATCCCAGCACCACCGCCACTACCGCCATTATCCCTTTCGATCTACGCATTTGTTCTCCTCCTCGTGAAGTTGGTGGGGGGTCAACCACGTTGAACGGAGTACCCGGCGAACGAATCTCGGGAATCATGTGAGTGCGCTCTCTTGCTCAGGGCGAGCACGAAGAATGCCACGGCCACGGATCTTGAACTATCCAGCCGTTTCGCATCGGATTCTCACGAATGCGAAAATTGGCCCTCGGTGGAGAAAGGGAACGTCGATGAACCCGAACCAGGCGCTATGGGAAAAAGGTGACTTCACGCGGATCGCTGACAGCATGCGGGAGAGCGGTGACGCGCTCGTCCGGAGCCTCGGAGACATCAAAGGGCTCCAGGTGTTGGACCTCGGCTGCGGCGATGGCACGACGGCATTACCGGCCGCGAGACTTGGAGCGGACGTTCTGGGCGTCGATATCGCCGGGAACTTGGTGGCTGCCGGGAACGCCCGCGCCAAAACGCAGGGCCTCACCAACTGCACATTCCTGCAGGGCGACGCCTCCGACTTGCATGATCTCGCCGATCACTCCTTCGACCTCGTCGTGAGCATCTTCGGGGCCATGTTTGCCCCGCGGCCCTTCGACGTGGCCAAGGAGATGGTGCGCGTGACCCGGCCCGGTGGCCGGATCGTGATGGGGAACTGGATTCCAAACGATCCGACGCTTGTGGCGCAGATTCTGAAGATCAGCTCGTCCTACACGCCGCCAGCGCCCGAGGGCTTCGTCAGCCCGATGATGTGGGGGATCGAGAGCAACGTGATCGAGCGATTTGGGGCAGCAGGGGTTCCAGGCGAGAAGATCTCGTTCTCCAGAGATACGTTTACCTTTACGTTTCCCGGCACACCTTCTGCATTTGTCGCTGATTTCCGGAACTACTACGGGCCCACGATGAATGCGTTCGCCGCTGCCGAACAGAGCGGCAAATCCGCCGATCTTCAGCGGGAGCTCGAAGCCCTTTTCGAGCGAGAGAACAGGGGCCAGACCAAAGACGCCACGTGCATTCCCGCGACCTTCCTGAAGGTCACAGTGAACGTTTGAACGACTGGCGGGTCGCCATCGAGGAGGTGCATGACGCGCGCGCTCGGATGCGTGCGGTTCACCATGGCCCAGCGCCAGCACATACGCGGCAGTACGTTCGCTCATAGTTCCCTCCCGAAACCGTCAGTCGAGAGACGCTGTCCTGAGCCGTAGGGCGTTGCTGATGACGGACACTGAACTCAGACTCATCGCGGCACCGGCAATGATCGGGCTGAGCAGCAGGCCGAAGAAGGGGTACAACACGCCCGCCGCCACCGGAATTCCCAGCGCGTTGTAGACGAAGGCGAAGAATAGATTCTGTCGGATGTTCCGCATCGTGGCGCGACTGAGGCGAATCGCTTTGGCAATGCCGCGGAGGTCGCCTTTCACAAGGGTGATTCCGGCACTCTGCATGGCGACGTCGGTGCCGGTGCCCATCGCGATGCCGACGTCTGCCTCGCTGAGGGCGGGTGCGTCGTTGATGCCGTCGCCGGCCATCGCGACGGCTTGACCCGCCGCCCGCAGCTTCTTCACGGACGCGACTTTGCCGGCGGGTTCGATGTCTGCTTCGACCGCGTCGAGGCCAAGGGTCTTCGCCACCGCGGTGGCGGTGCGCAGGTTGTCGCCGGTGAGCATGATGAGTTTCAAACCGAGCGCGTGGAGGTCACGGATGGCTTCGGGTGTAGTGGATTTGATTGGGTCGGCGACGGCAAGAATTCCAGCTGGTTTGCCATCCACGGCGACATACATCGCGGTCTTGCCTTCCTCCTGGAGGTCCACCGCCGAGGCTTCGAGGGGCTCCAAATCGGCAATGCCTTCGGCTCGCAGGAAGGCCGGCTTGCCGATTAGCACCACGCGACCAGCGACGGTGCCGAGCACCCCGCCCGCCGTGACCGAACGAAAGTCCTTCACGGCCTCGACGATGAGATCTTGCTCCTTCGCGCCCTGCACAATCGCGGCGGCGAGCGGGTGTTCGCTGTTCTGTTCCAGTGAGGCGGCGAGACGCAGCAAGTCCTTCGGGTCCAAGCCGCCGGTGGGCAGAACATCCACCAGCTTGGGTTTGCCCTCCGTCAGGGTGCCCGTCTTGTCCACGAC
>JANNPN010000174.1:0-24629 GCA_031400185.1 Polyangiaceae bacterium | reverse complement strand
CAAGACCGCCTTCACCATCAGCTTCATGGTCTACATCCCGTTCCTCGTGCTCGACATGGTGGTCGCGTCGATCCTGACGTCGATGGGCATGATCACGCTCCCGCCGGTGCTGATCTCGCTGCCGTTCAAGCTGATGATCTTCGTGCTGGTCGACGGGTGGAATCTCCTCATCAGCTCGCTCGTCCGGAGCTTCGCGTGACGCAAGAAACGGTCCTGCAGCTCGGCCGGCAAGCGCTCGAGATGTGCATCATTCTCGCGGGGCCGGTGCTGCTCTTCGGGCTCATCGCCGGTCTCGTGGTCGCGGTCTTCCAAGCGCTGACCCAGATCCACGAGATGACCCTGACGTTCATCCCGAAGATCGGCGCCACCATCCTGGCGCTGGCGCTGTTCGGGCCGTGGATGCTGCAGAAGATGCTGAACTACACGATCGCGCTGTTCGAGGCAGTGCCGGGAGTGGTGCACTGAGCATGGGCGTCGTCTCCGAGCTGCTGCACTCCGGGTCGGACCGCCTCGTCATGCTGGTGCTGGCGCTCGGGCGGGTCGGCGGCCTGTTCATCATGGGGCCGATCTTCGCGTCGCGGTCGGCGCCGCTCCAGGTCCGCGCCGCGCTCGTCTTCTTCATCACGCTCGCGATGCTGCCGCTCCTCGGGGCGACGCCGCCCGCGCTCGTGGAGCACGCCGGCGCGGCCGTCGTCCTCGGCATGCTCGCTTTCGAGGTGCTGATCGGGTTCACGATCGGGCTCGTCGCGCAGCTCACGTTCGGGGCGGTGCAGATGGCGGGGCAGCTCGCCGGCATCCAGATGGGCATCGGGCTCTCGAACCTGATCGACCCGCAGACGCAGGAGCACATCACGTCGCTCGCGCAGTGGCAGAACCTCCTGGCGCTCCTCGTCTTCCTCTCGATCGACGGCCACCACATGCTCATCCAGGCCGTCGCGGACAGCTTCCGCGTGCTGCCCCTCGGCGGCGGCCTGCCGTCGGCCGGCGGGTTCGGCATCGTCCTCGACATGGCCGGCGGGCTCTTCGTCCTGGCGCTTCGGATCGCGGCGCCCGTGCTGGTGCTGCTGTTGCTGGTGAACGCGGCGATGGGCGTACTGGCCAAGCTGATCCCGCAGCTCAACGTGTTCATCGTCGGCTTTCCGTTGAACGTCGCGGCCGGGCTCTTCGTGCTCGGCGCGTCGCAGCCCTTCACCGTGCGGCTCCTGACCACGACCTTCAACGAGGTCGGGACGTCGCTCGCGAACGTCGTCCGGGCGCTGGGCTAGCCGGAGGCGATGGAAGAGTCCGATGGCCGAAGACAACGCCAGCCGTACCGAAGAACCCACACCCAAACGCCGCGACGAGGCGCGCGCCGACGGGCGCATCCCGCAATCCGTCGAGATCACGGCGGCGACGGTCCTGCTCGCGGCGCTGCTCGCGACCCACCGCAGCGGCAGCGAGGCGATCTCGAGCCTGCGGGAATCGATGCGGCGGAGCCTGCTCACGGTCTCCAGGACCGACCTCACGCCAGCCGGCCTCGCCGACGTGCTGCACGGCATGCTGCAGGACCTGGCCGCGGTCGTGGTCCCGATCCTGTCGGTCACCGCGGTCGCGGGGCTCGTTGCGACGATCGCGCAGATCGGTTTCCAGTTCCACGGGAAGCGGCTGCTTCCCGACCTCGCCAAGGTGTCGCCCGCGAGCGGCTTGCAGCGGATCTTTTCGACCAAGGGGCTCTTCGAGGTGGGCAAGGCGATCGTGAAGATCGTGCTGATCGGCTGGCTGTCGTGGAAGCTGATCCGGAGCTCCGAGAGCACGATCATCGCGCTCTCGGGGGCGTCGCCGCGCGAGCTCTTCGCGATCACGGGCGCCGAGGTCGCGCGGCTCGTCGGCTGGGTGACGGGCGTGCTCGTCGTGCTCGCCGCGTTCGATTACGCGTGGCAGCGCCGCCAGCACAACCAGAGCCTCCGCATGAGCCGGAACGAGGTCAAGGACGAGGCCCGCCAGTCGGAGGGCGATCCGAAGATCAAGGCGCGCTTGAAGCGGGCGTACCAGGAGATCGTGAGGACGCGGAGCCTCGCCGACGTGCCGACGGCCGACGTGATCATCACCAATCCGGTGCACCTCGCCGTCGCCCTCAAGTACGTGCCGGGCCAGATGGGGGCGCCGAAGGTCGTCGCAAAGGGCGCCGAGGGCACGGCGCAGCGGATCAAGGACATCGCGCGGAAGCACGGCGTGCCGATCGTCGAGCGGCGCTCGCTTGCCCGCGCGATCTTCAAGAGCGTCCCGGTCGGCGGCGAGATCCCGGCCACGGTCTACCGGGCGGTCGCCGAGATCCTCGCCTACATCTACGGGCTCCGGCAGCAGCGCCGGGCGGCGGTGAACGGCTAAATGGCGGCCGCGACCCCACCGCCCACGAGCGTCATGGGCCGCGTGCTCGCCGGCGGCGAGCTCGTGATCCCGCTCACCTTCGTCGTGGTGGTGATCGTCATGATCATCCCGGTGCCGACGGCGCTGCTCGACCTGCTGCTCGCCATCAACATCGCGGTCTCGCTGATCATCCTGCTGGTCGCCATGTACACGCTGAAACCGCTCGAGTTTTCGACGTTCCCGTCGGTGTTGCTGGTCACGACGCTGCTCCGCTTGTCGCTGAACGTCGCGTCGACGCGGCTCATCCTCCTGCACGGGCACGAGGGCTCGTCGGCCGCGGGGCACGTGATCCAGGCGTTCGGCAGCTTCGTCGTCGGCGGCAGCTACGTGGTCGGGCTCGTCATCTTCCTGATCCTCGTCGTCATCAACTTCGTCGTCATCACCAAGGGCGCCGGCCGCATCGCGGAGGTCGCGGCCCGCTTCACCTTGGACGCCATGCCCGGGAAGCAGCTCGCGGTCGACGCCGAGCTCAACGCGGGGGGAATAACGGAACGGGAGGCGCGTGAGCGCCGCAGGTCGATCGAAGCCGAAGCGGATTTCTACGGCGCGATGGACGGTGCGTCGAAGTTCGTGCGCGGCGACGCGGTCGCGGGCCTGATGATCGCCGGCATCAACATCGTCGGCGGGCTCTTCATCGGCGTCGTGCAGGGCGGGCTCGACGTCCGGAGCGCGGCCGAGATCTACACCATCCTGGCGATCGGTGACGGCCTCGTGTCGCAGCTGCCGGCGCTTCTGATCTCGACGGCGGCGGGCATCGTCGTGACCCGCGCCGCGTCGGGCACGGACCTCGGGAGCGAGGTCACCTCGCAGATGCTCCTGAACCCGCGGGTGCTCGCGATGGTGAGCGCGATCCTCGGCGGGCTGGCGCTGGTCCCCGGGTTGCCCTTCCTGCCGTTCGTGGCGCTGTCGGGGGCGCTCGGCGGCCTCTCGTACGCCGGCCGCGAGCACAAGGCGGCGCAGATCGCGCAGGCGGCGGTCGAGGCACGCGCGGACCTGCCCAAGGAGGAGAAGTCCGACGTCCCGGCGCCGCTCGACCTCCTCGAGCTCGAGGTCGGCTACGAGCTCGTCCCGCTCGTCGACGCCGCGCAGCGCGGCGAGCTCATCGAGCGCATCAAGAGCCTGCGGAAGCAGCTCGCGGAGGAGATGGGCTTCGTCGTGCCGCCGGTGCACATCCGCGACAACCTGCAGCTCAAGCCCGGCGAGTACGCGATTCTCTTGAAGGGCGTCGAGATCCAGCGCGCCGAGATCCGCATCGGCCAGTATCTCGCGATCAACCCGGGCGGCGCCGACCCCGGCTTCCGCGGCGTGCCGACGAAGGAGCCCGCGTTCGGGCTCGACGCGCTCTGGGTACTCGCGACCGACCGCGAGCAGGCGCAGCTCGCCGGCTATACGGTCGTCGACGCGGCGACGGT
The DNA here is from genome assembly GCA_031400185.1 of Polyangiaceae bacterium. Classification (GTDB taxonomy): domain Bacteria; phylum Desulfobacterota; class Binatia; order UTPRO1; family UTPRO1; genus UTPRO1. Next base: position 20,811 of record JANNPN010000174.1, on the reverse strand, counting down.
CGTCGTGACGCACTTGACCGAGTTGATCCGTCGCCATGCCCACGAGCTGCTCGGACGCCAGGAGGTGCAGGGCCTCCTCGACGCGCTCGCGAAGACGAACCCGAAGGTCGTCGAGGAGATCGTGCCGCAGCAGCTCTCGCTCGGCCAGGTCCAGAAGGTGCTCCAGAACCTCCTCCGTGAGCACGTCGGCATCCGCGACTTCCTCTCGATCATCGAGACGCTCGCCGACCACGCGCCGACGAGCAAGGATCCGCACCAGCTGACGGAGCACGTGCGCTCGGCGCTGGCGCGCTCGATCATCAACCGGTTCCTGACGCCGGATCGCACGCTGCCGCTCGTGACGCTGGCACCGCGACTCGAGCGGACGATCGCCGAGTCGGTGCACCGAAACGACGACGGGACGTACCTGGCGCTCGAGCCGCTGACGGCGCAACGCCTCCTCGGGCGGCTCGCCACCTGGGCGGAGCAGTTCGCGCTCCAGGGCCACCAGCCGCTCGTCCTGTGCTCGACCAACGTCCGCGGTCACCTCCGCCGCTTGACCGAGCGCTTCCTGCCGAGCCTCTCGGTCGTGGCGCCGGGCGAGATCCCGGCGAACGTGAAGATCCACTCGCTCGGAGTCGTGAGCCTCGACGAGGACGAGCGGGAGTCGGCGACCCGGCTGCAGGTGCCGCGTCCGACGGCGACCGCCACGGTCGCGCCCGCGCCCGCGATGGGGGTTGCCTGATGCGGCTCCGGCGGTTCACCGGGGCCTCCTCGCGCGCGGCCCTCGTGCAGGTGAAGGCCGCCCTCGGACCAGACGCGGTGATCCTCGCGACCCGGCCGCTTCCCGATGGCGGGGTCGAGATCACGGCGGCCGTCGACCTGGATCCGCTCGGTGGCGTCGAGCCGCCGGCCGAAACGGCCGACCTGGGGGCGCTCCGCCGCGAGCTCGGTGCGCTCGCGACGCGGGTCGCGCGCATTGATCGTGCGATTCGTCCGGGGCGGGGTGTCCAGGGCGTCTTCGACGACGAGAGTCAGGCTCTGGCCGAACGGTTGGCCCTCAACGGCACGACGCCCGCGCTCGCCGAGACGGTCGCCCGGACGTTCGCGCGGAACCGCCAGCAGGGCATGGCGGCCGCGGCAGCGCTCGCGGCGAGCATCGAGCGCCACATGCTGGTGGCGGTGCCGACCGCGCCGGAGCCGGCGATCACCGCCTTCGTCGGACCGACCGGTGCCGGCAAGACGACGACGATCGCGAAGCTCGCGGCGCGCGCGCTCGGGCGCGGCGCGTCGGTCGGGCTCGTCATGGCCGATACCCACCGGATCGGCGCGGCGGAGCAGCTCGGAACGTACGCGCGCCTCCTCGGCGTGCCGCTGGCGACGGCGACCGACGCGGCCGAGCTCACGAGCGCGCTCGCGACGCTCGCGGGGTGCGACCGGGTGTACGTCGACACGACCGGCCTTACCGGCGCTGCCGCCTGCACCGCGGAGCTCGGCCGGCTGCTCGCGCCGGTGCGGCGCGTGCTGACGACGGCGGCGGTCGTATCGGCGGGCGCGTCGGAAGCGGCGCTCCGCGCCGCGTGGCGGCAGCTCGGCACGCTCGAGCCGGCGACCTGCATCGTGACGAAGGTGGACGAGGGCGGTGGGCTCGGGACGGCGTGCGGCTGGCTCGCCGAGGTCGGGGTGCCGCTCGATTGGCTCGGGACCGGGACGCGCGTGCCCGACGATCTCGCGACGGCGGACGGCGATGCCGTAGGGACGTGGCTCAGCGCCGCGTGACGAAACGGAGGATGACGTGGATCATGCAGAGGAGCTTCTGGCGGCGACGGCGGCGGTCGGGGACGGGCGCGAGGCGGCCGGCATGCAGGTGATCGCGGTCGCGAGCGGGAAGGGCGGGGTCGGCAAGACGAACGTCGTCGCCAATCTCGCGATCGCGCTCCAGCGCCGTGGGAAACGCGTCGTCGTGATCGATGCCGACCTCGGCCTCGCGAACCTCGACACCCTGCTCGGCTTGCAGCCGCACGCGACGCTTCGCCAGGTGCTGCGCGGCGAGTGCGCGATCAAGGACGTGCTGGTGGAGGGCCCCTCGGGGATCCGCATCGTGCCGGCGTCGAGCGGCTACGAGGACCTGACCCAGCTTTCGGACGGGCAACGACTCACGTTGCTCGAGCAGGTCGACTCGCTCGACGGCGACTTCGACGTGCTCCTGATCGACACCGGCGCGGGGATCTCCAACAACGTCACGTTCTTCGCGACGGCCGCGCAGGAGACGCTGGTGGTCCTCACGCCCGAGCCGACCGCGCTCACCGACGCGTACGCGCTCATCAAGGTGCTCTCGACGCGCTACGCCGAGCACAGCTTCACGGTCCTCGTGAACATGGCGCGGAGCGAGTTCGAGGCGCGGAAGACCTTCACGCATCTGACGCGCGTCGCCGAGCGCTTCCTGAACGTGAACCTCCGCTTCGCGGGCTTCGTCCCGTGGGACAGCGAGGTGCCCGAGGCCGTGCGCCGGCAGCAGGCGGTCATCGACATGGCGCCGTCGACTCCGGCGACGCGCGCGCTCGAAGGGCTCGCGGACCGGCTGTGCGCCGCGCCGGCGCAGGCGAAGGCGAAAGGCGGCTTGCAGTTCTTCTTCCGGCGGCTGCTCGGGAGCGAGCAGGCGATGGGGGCGGCGCGCTGACGATGCCGACGGGTCAGCGTACACCACGGTCGACGCCGCGCCCGCGCGTGCCGCCGACCAGTCCCCAGGGGCCGACGCTGCCGGACGAGGCCGTACGGGCGTACCTACCGCTCGTGCGCTGGCTCGTGCAGCGGCTTGCCGTGCGGAAGCCGCCGCAGGTCGAGCTCGACGAGATGGTGAGCTGGGGCATCGAGGGCCTCCTCGACGCCATGAAGAAATACGACCCGACGAAGCAGGCCGCGTTCGCGACCTACGCCCAGTTCCGCATTCGCGGCGCCATCCTCGATCGCCTGCGCGCGATGGACTGGGTGTCGCGGAGCGTGCGCCAGAAGGCGAGCATGCTGGAGAAGACGTACCACCAGCTCGAAGGCACGCTCGGGCGGCCGGGGACCGAGGAGGAGGTCGCGGCGGCGCTGGACTTGAGCCTGCCGCAGCTCCATGCGCTGCTCTCCGAGGTCGGGCAGATGTCGCTCTTCAGCCTCGAGGATCTCGGGGCCGATGCCGGCCCCGACCGCTGGCAAGTCGAGAAGCTCCTCGAGGGCGAAGACACCGACCCGATGCAGACGATCCTTTCGCGCGAGCGCGCGGACCTCGTCGCGGAGGCGATCGCCACTCTGCCGGACAAGGAGCGGACGGTGATCGCGCTCTACTATCACGAGGGCATCACGATGAAGGAGGCCGGCGCGGTGCTCGGCCTCACGGAATCGCGTGTGTCGCAGCTGCACGCGCAGGCGTTGCTGCGGCTCCGCGGGATGCTGCACGCGCATTTCGGCGAGCCGACGGCGGGGGCGGCCGTCGCGGCCGGGGAGGCATGACGATGGAACAGCTCATGACGTGGATCGGTCCCGTATTGGACGTGGCAACGGCGGCGCTGCTCGGCCTGGTGCTCTGGCGTCTCGGCCGCGAGCCGGGAAGTGGGTGGAGCGAGCGCGAGACGCGGCTGCAGGCGATCTTCGCCGACCTTCGCGCCCTCGTCGCGCAGAGCGAAGGCCTGGCGCGGGACCTCGACGACAAGCTGGCGGGACGCGAGACGCGGCTCACGGCGCTCCTCGCCGAGGCCCAGGCGATGCTCGGCGGGGCCGGTGCCGGCCCTGCGCCGGCGCGACCGGATCGCATCGAGGTGCGTGACGAGGAGCCGCGTCCGGCGGCGGCAGCGCCGGCCCCCGCCGATCCGGTCGTGAGCGCGCGCCGCATCGAGGAGCTCGCGGAAGACGGTGTCGGGATCGAGGAGATCGCCCGTCGGGTCGGCGTCGCGCCCGCCGAGGTGCGGCTCGTGATCGGGCTCAATGCAGCGCGGGCGGCACGCAGCGCGCCGTCGCGTCGGGATCGTAGCGAGGCGCGCGCGCATGCGTAGCCGGCGACCCGCGGCAAGAACGGCCCGGCAGATCCTGCCGGTCGGCAAGGCGTGCCTCGTCCGGTCGCGGTCGTGGGGCATGGCACGAGCGTTGCTGATTCCGTCGGCGCGAGGAGCATGAATGGACGCGGGAATTTTCTCGGCGGTGTCGGGCAGCTTGGCGGCGCAGACGCGGCTCGACGCGCTCGCCAACAACCTCGCCAACGCCAACACGTCGGGCTTCAAGGCCGAGCGCGTCCTGCAGCGCGCCGAGCGGGCCGGTGAGATCGTCCCGCCGCCGACGGCGGTGGCGACCCCCGTCACGCGCGAGCGCACCGAGACCGACTTCAGCCAGGGGCCGATCGCGCGGAGCGGCAACCCCCTCGACGTCGCGATCGCCGGCGAAGGCTTCCTGGTCGTGAAGACCGACCGCGGCGAGCGCCTGACGAGAAGCGGCAACCTCGTGCTCGACAGCGCCGGGTTTCTCGCGGCGAGCGACGGCAGCCGCGTGCAGGGCACGAGCGGCGACATCAGCATTTCGAAGGGGCCGATCGTGATCGGCACGGACGGCAGCATCCGCGCCGGCGACCAACGGGTCGGGCAGCTCCGCGTCGTCACCGTCGAGGACCCGAGCAAGCTGGTACGCGAGAGCGGCACGCGCTTCGCGGCCGGCACGCAGGTGCCGACCGATGCGCTGCCCGGCAGCGTGGACATCCAGCAGGGTGCCACCGAGGGCGCGAACCTGGCGCCGATCGAGGGCCTGGTCGCGCTGATCGAGACCGTCCGCGGATTCGAGACCTATATGCGGGCCGCCGAGCGGCTCGATCAAGTGACGTCGAGAGCGATCAACGAGGTTGGTCGCTAGAAAAAGGGAAGGCACCCAATGATCCGAGCGCTCTACACCGCCGCCACCGGCCTCGAAGCCCAGCAGCTCAACATCGACGTGATCGCGAACAACCTCGCGAACGTCAGCACGAGCGGCTTCAAGAAGAGCCGGGCCGACTTCGAGGACCTGCTCTACCAGACCTCGCGCGAGCCCGGCGGTCCCGCGACCAGCACGACGCAGACGTCGACCGGCATCCAGGTGGGCCTCGGCGTCAAGCCCGCGGCCGTGCAGCGCATCAACTCGCAGGGCGATTTCAACCAGACGACGAATCCGCTCGACATCGCGGTCGCGGGCGACGGCTACTTCCAGGTGACGTTGCCCGACGGGTCGACCGCGTTCACGCGCTCGGGTGCCTTCAAGCTCGACTCGACCGGCTCGGTCGTGACGTCGTCGGGCGACCCGCTGTCGCCGCAGATCAACATCCCGGACGGCGCCGAGTCGATCGCGGTCGGTGACGACGGTACGGTGAGCGTCACGCTCGCGGGGCAGGCGGCGCCGAGCCAAGTCGGCCAGATCCAGACCGCGCGCTTCGCGAACCCTGCGGGCCTCCGCGCCGAGGGCAGCAACATCTTCAAGGAGACCGACAGCTCGGGTCCGCCGCAGCTCGGCACCCCCGGCCAGGACGGTCTCGGCAAGCTCACGCAAGGGTTTCTCGAGGGCTCGAACGTGAGCGTCGTCGAGGAGCTGGTCGCCATGATCTCGGGCCAGCGCGCGTACGAGATCAACTCGCGGGCGATCTCCGCCGCCGACGAGATGCTGCGGACCGCGGCGTCGATTGGACGCTAGTGGTGATCCGGGTGTTGCATAGAGCGGCGCTTCTCTACGGCGCGCTCGTCCTCGGGCTCGGCATCCTGGCGATCTGCGCCGGGCTCGCACGGGCGAGCGAGGCGGGGCGCATCACCGTGCGGCGCGCGGCCGTGGTCTCGGGTCCGACGATCACGCTCGGCGACCTCGCGACCCTCGAGGGCGGCGCGGTGGCGCTCGCCGACGTCGACCTCGGTCCGGCGCCGTCCACGGGCGCGCCGCGCCGCCTCGAAGGCGAGACGATTCTCCGCCGTCTCGAAGCGGCCGGCATGGACGCGAGCGCCACCCGCTACGTGATCCCGGCGACGGTGCGTGTCGAGCGGGAGTCGCAGGAGGTGAGCGTCGAGGCGATCCGCACGGCCGTCCTGAACGTTGCGAGCGACGCGCTGCCGGCGGGCGAGACGGTGCGCGATCTCGACATCGCGGGTCCGGTCCGGATCCCGGCGGGGGACTACGAGGCGCGCGTGTCGACGCCGTCGCAAGGCCGGCCGGGTCGCCGGCGGTTCGACGTGCAGCTCGTGCACGGGGGCGATGTCCTTGCGACCGTGCCCGTGACGGTCCGCACGGAGGCGCGCGGCACGGTCGTCGTCACCAGACAGGCGGTCGCGCGTGGGACCGTCCTCTCGCCGAACGACGTGGCGGTCGTCGAGCGCAACCAGCGCGACGTCCCCGACGATGCCGTCACGACGCCCGAGGAGGCGGTCGGCATGGCGACCAAGGTGCCGCTCGCGGCCGAGGCGCCGCTCCCGCGGACCGCGCTCACCGCGCCGGTCGTCGTGAAGAAGGGCGACCTCGTGACGATGCTCGTCGAGACCAAGGCGATGCGGCTCACCGTCGCGGGCGAGGCGCTCGAGGGCGGCGCAGTCGGCGACGGCATCAAGGTGATGAATCGGTCCTCGAAGCAGACGGTGGCAGGAAAGGTGGTCGAGCATGGCGTCGTCCTCGTGCAGCGCTGATCTCACGCCGCGCTCGCGGCGCGGTGCCGCCCGGGTGCGGGCGCGGCGCGGTGCGGTCCTGCTGCTCGCCATCGCGGCGTCGCTGATGAGCGGCTGCCTGTCGATGTATCTCAAGCGGGATCCGGTTCCGGTGTCGGCGCCGCCGCTGCCGATGCCGCCGTCGCCGCGCGCCAAAGCGACCGGCTCGCTCTGGCGCGCGGAGGTGGCCGCGAACTATCTCTTCGAGGACACCAAGGCACGCTTCCCGGGCGATCTTCTCACGATCCTCATCACGGAAGACTCGTCGGGCTCCAAGGAAGCCGACACCTCGACCGAGACCGAGACCGAGGTCTTCGCGAGCTTCGAGCAGTTTTTCGGGCTGCCGCAGCAGCTCGCGGCCAAGAATCCGACCATCGACCCGACGCAGCTCGTGAAGGCGTCGTCGTCGCGTTCGTGGGACGGCGAGGGGGTCACGAACCGCAAAGGGCGGCTCACCGCGCGCATGACCGCGGTCGTGAAGTCGATCTCGCCGACCGGCAACCTGTGGGTGCAAGGCGACAAGATCGTGTCGGTGAACAAGGAGGACCAGCACATCGTCGTGCAGGGGTGGGTGCGGCCGGAGGACATCGACGCGCAGAACCAGGTCTTCTCGACCCGCCTCGCCGACGCGCGCGTCGACTACTACGGGGTCGGCGTCGTCGGCGCGAAGCAGCGCCAGCCGTGGGGCTTCTGGATCTTCGACGTGGTGTGGCCGTTCTGATGCGCCGCCTCCTGCTCATCGCCGTCGTGGTGTGGCTCTTCGGGATGCTCGCCGCAGTGCGGCCCGCGGCGGCCGCGCGGATCAAGGACATCGCGAGCGTCGAGGGCGTGCGCGGAAACCAGCTGACCGGCTACGGCGTCGTCGTCGGCCTCGACGGGACCGGTGACGGTCAGCAGTCGGTGTTCACCGTGCAGAGCATCCTGAGCATGCTCCGCCGCCGCGGCGTGCAGGTCTCGGTCGACCCGCGGCAGGTGCGCGTGAAGAACGCCGCCGCGGTGGTGGTGACCGCGACCCTGCCGCCGTTCGCACGGTCCGGGAACCGCATCGACATCCAGCTCTCGGCGATCGGCGACGCGAAGTCGCTGCGCGGCGGGACGCTGGTGATGACGCCGCTCTTCGGCGGGGACCAACAGGTGTACGCGGTGGCGCAAGGCGGCGTCTCGCTCGGCGGCGGCTTCAGCGCGTCGGCGCCGGGCGCGTCGACGACGAGCGGTCATCCGACGGTCGGCGTCATCACCGGCGGCGCGCTCGTCGAGCGCGAGGTGCCGGTTCAGCTCGGGGCCGACGGCACGGTTCGGCTGAGTCTGCACGAAGCGGATTTCACTACCGCAACCCGCATGGCGCACGCGGTGAACAGCTTCCTCGGCGAGAGCGCCGCGAGCGCGCTCGACCCCGCAACCGTCGAGGTGCGGCTCGAGCCGCAGGCCAGCACGGAGCAGGTGATGGCCCTCGTGGCCGGCATCGAGACGTTGAACGTCGTACCGGACCGGCGCGCGCGCGTGATCGTGAACGAGCGCACCGGCACCGTCATCATGGGCGAGGACGTCCGGATCGCACCCGTAGGGATCGCGCACGGCAGCCTGCAGGTGACGGTGAAGGTCGACCTCGGCGTGTCGCAGCCGGCGCCGTTCTCGGAAGGACAGACCGTCGTCGTGCCCGACAGCACCGTGCAGGTGCAGGAGGGTGACGCCGAGCGCGTCAACCTCTTCAAAGGCGGCGTCAGCCTGCGCGACCTGGTCGCCGGCCTGAACGCCCTCGGCATCACGCCGCAGGACCTGATCGCGGTGCTGCAGGCGATCAAGAGCGCGGGCTCGCTCGATGCCGACCTCGAGATGATGTGATGCGCACGCTGGGGACGGTGGGTCGTGGGTGATTCGATCGCGGCGGCGTCCGTCTTCGTGCCGCAGACGCCTTCCGGCGACGAGACGCGGCGCCGGCTCGCCGGCAAGTCGCCGAAGGAGGTCGCCAAGGAGTTCGAGGCGGTCCTGCTCGCCCAGGTGATCAGCGCCATGCGGAAGAGCGTCCCGGAGTCCGGGCTGCTCGAGAGCTCCGTCAACCGGAAGATGCTCGACGGCGCCTTCGATCAGGAGGTGGCACGGAGCCTCGCCGGCAAAGGCGGGCTCGGCATCGCCGAGCAGATCGTCGGACAGATCGAGCGTCAGCAGGCGGCCCGCGAGGCGACCGCCGGCCGCGAGGCGACCGCCGGCACCGCGAGCCCGGCGTCCCTCGGCGCGGTGGCGCCACCGGCGCGCGCGCTCGCACGCGCGCCGGCGTCGGGACACGCCTCGAGCGGTGCGGCCGTCGCGACCAGGGCGCGCGTGTTCCCGGTCGAGGGCGAGGTGAGCTCGCCCTTCGGTATGCGCATCGATCCCTTCACGGGCGAGGAGCGATTCCACGCCGGTGTCGACCTGGCGGCGCCGCGCGGCGCGCACATCCGTGCGGTCGCCGACGGCGAGGTGGTCTTCAGCGGATGGAAGCCCGGCGGGGCGGGGCGCGTCGTCGAGGTGCGCCATGCGGATGGCCTCGTCACGAGCTATGCGCACGCGGAGCGGACGCTGGTGCGGGTCGGTCAACATGTTGACGCCGGCACGGTGGTCGCGACTGTGGGGTCGAGCGGACGCTCGAGCGGCCCGCATCTCCACTTCGCCGTCGTCCGGAACGGGCAAGCCATCGATCCTGCGACGCTTCTGAAGCAGGGGGAGGCGGTGCTCGGCAGCACGGCCGCGACCCCGAGGCGCTCGTGAGCATCCGCGCGCACCGCCGGCTCGCGATTCAAGTCCGGTCGGCCCGTGGACGATACCCTGACCGAGCCGGCGGAGGGCCGGTTCGGGAGACCTCGAGATGAGAATCACACGACGACCGACGGTTCCTGGGGTGGGCGAGCTGCCCGCCGCGAACGAGGGCGCGGACGCTCCGAAGCCGGGCTCCGGCGGGAAGGTGACCGACCGGGTACAGCTCTCGGAGGCGGCGCGTCTCCGCCAACGTCTCAAGACCGAGGTCGGCGATCCGACCGCCGCGAGCAGCGATCGGCTGGCGAGCAGCGATCGGCTAGCGAGCAGCGATCGAATAGACGCGCTCCGCATCGACGTCGCCAACGGCACGTACGCCCCGAGCCCACGCGCCATCGCCGATCGCCTGCTCGCCGAGCTCGCCGCGAACCTCGTCGCCTGAGCGCCTGTCACGACCCGTGCCATGACTCTCGCTCCCGCCACTCCGTCGCTCGCGGCCTTGCTCGACGACGAGCGTGTCTGCTGTGCGCGTCTCATGCCGCTTCTCGACGCCGAGCGTGCCGCGGCCGCGGCCTACGACCACTCGGCGCTCCTCGCGTGTCTTCGGGAGCGTGAGATCCTCCAGGCTGAATGGCAACGCGCCGCCGGGCGGCGGCGCGCGAGCCAGGAAGCGGCCGGCGCGTCGCTTGCGCGCCTCGCCGCCGACGACCCGACGCTCGCGACCGCGATGCAGGCGGCGACACGCGAGGCCGAGGCCGTCCGCCGCGCCCAGCGCATCAACGAGGGCATCGTGCGCGCGGCGCTCGCGCAGGTCACCGACTTGCTCGCGGTCATGCGCCGCGAGCGTACCGACAGCCGCTACGACGGACGTGCGGCGCTCACCGACCGCGCGCTTTCCGCCGGCGGCCGCTGGAGCGCATGATGGCGTTCTTCGCGCCCCTGTCGATCGGCCGTCAGGCCCTGCTCGCGAGCGAGCGGGCGATCGGCGTGACCGGCCACAACATCTCGAACGTCAATACGCCGGGGTACAGCCGGCAGACGCCGCTGCTGCATGCGAGCCGCCCGGACGATCTCGGATTCGGGACGGGCGTGCAGATGTCGTCGGTCGTCCGATCCGTGGACGGGTTCCTCGAAGCGCGCCAGCTTGCGAGCTCGTCGTCCCTCGGTGGTGCCACGACCGGCCGGCAGCTGCTGGACCGTCTCCAGTCGCTCTTTCCGGTCGGCGACGAGGGGGTCGGGACTGCGCTTGCCGAGTTCTTCGGCTCCGCCAACGGCGTCGCGAACAACCCGCAGGACCTCGCTACCAGAAACGAGCTCCTCGAGTCGGGTGTGACGCTCGCGGGCCAGCTCCGCAACGCCGCCGGCGGCCTGCAGGTGTTGCAGCGCGAGGCCGACCAGCGGCTCGGCCAGGCGGCGTCCGAAGCCAACGCGACGCTGCAGAACCTCGCGCAGCTGAACGCACAGATCATCGCCGCCGAGCGCGGCGGCCGCGAGACCAACGATCTCCGCGATCAGCGTCAGGTGGCGCTCGGCGAGCTGGCGAGGCAGCTCTCGATCCAGGTCGTCGAGGTCGAAAGCGGGGGCGTGAACGTCTTCGCGGCCTCCGGCCAAGGGCTCGTGATCGGCACCGATGCCGCGACGCTCGCGACCGAGCTCGACCCGTCGCACCTCGGTCTCGACGGCAACCCGCTCTCGCGCATCGGCATCACGGCGCGCGACGGCAGCGTCATCAACCTGTCCGGCGACATCGGCGGCAGCGTCGGCACGCTGCTCGCGCTCCGCGACACGACCATCGCGAACGACGCCGCGAGCCTCGACCTCCTCGCGACCACGCTGCGCACCGCCGTGAACGCGGTCCACACGAATGCGGCGGGGCGCGACCTCGACGGCGTGGTCGGCACGGACTTCTTCTCCGGCACCGGCGCGGCCGACTTCCGCGTCGCGATCACCGATCCGCGCAAGATCGCCGCGGCGCAGGGCGCGAACCTCGCCGACAACACGAACGCGCTCGCGCTCGTCGCGGTCGCGCAACAGACCTTCCCTGCGCTCGGCGGGGCGACGCTCAGCGGGTACTTCGGCACGCTGCAGTCGCGCGTCGGCCAGCAAGCGCGAAGCGCCGAGGCGTCGCTGGCGATCGAGGAGAACGTTTCGGCGTCGCTCGCGGCGCAGCGCGAGGCGATCGCGGGCGTGAGCCTCGACGAGGAGTTCACGAACCTCATCCGCTACCAGCGCGCATTCCAGGCGGCGGCGCAGATGATCAACGTGAGCAACGTCCTGCTCGACGATCTCCTCGGGTTGGTGTCCTGATGGTGGGCCGCGTCACCGAGCGCACGCTCATCGCCGACTTCACCACGGCGGTGAGCCGGCTCCGGCGCCAGCAAGCCGACGCGCAGAACGCGCTCAGCTCGCAGAAGCGTCTCCGCGAGGCGAGCGACGACCCGGTCGGCGCCGCGCGCTCGACGGCGCTCCGCGGCGAGACGCGGGAGCTCAAGGCCTACGACGAGAGCGTCGGGCTCGCGACCACGACCCTCGGCGCCGAGGACGGCGTCCTCGGGGAGGTGCACGACATCTTGACGCGCGCCCGCGAGATCGCGGCGAGTCTGAGCGGCGGCCTCGCGACCCCGGAAGCGCGCCAGACCGCCGCCGAAGAGGTGACGGAGCTCGAGCGCGGCCTCCTGTCGCTCGCCAACACGAAGGTCGCGGGGCGCTACATCTTCGGCGGCCTCACGACGACGGGACCGGTCTTCGCGAGCCTCGACGACGTCGGGTTCACGCCCGCGACCGCCTACTCTGGTCCGGCGACACCGTTCTCGGTGCAGACGGCACGCGACGAGACGGTGCGGGTCACGTCGAACGGCGGCGACGTCTTCGCGTCGTCGCTCCAGGCGCTGGACGACCTCCGGCAGACACTCGTCGCGGGGAACGAGCCGACCGCGAACCTGACGCCGCTCGAGAATGCCGCCGAGGACATTCGCCAGGAGCGTGCGAGTGTCGGGGGGCGGCTGGCGCGCCTGCAGACCCGCGACCTCGAGATCGGCAACGCGATCCTGACCGCGAAGACGCTCCTCTCCGACGTCGAGGACGCGGACCTGACCGAGACGATCACGCAGCTCGCGCAGGTACAGAACGCGCTGGAAGCGACGCTCACGGCCGGGACGTCGCTGCTGCAGACGACGATTCTCGATTACCTCCGGCTGTAAGACGGCGGTGACGACGATGAGCGGGGGCCAAGGAGGGCGCCATGCTGGTACTCACGAGGAAAGTCGGCGAGCGCATTCGCATCGGCGACGACGTGACGTTGCAGGTGCTGGAGGTCCGCGGCGGCCAGGTGCGGCTCGGCCTCGCGGCGCCCGCCGACGTGCGAATCTTTCGCGAGGAGATCTTCCTCGCCATCGAGGGACAGAACCAGGAGGCGCAGCTGCCGGATCACGGCCGGCTCGCCGACGCGGCTCGCGTGTGGGAGGCGTATGCTGATGGCAAGCGTGGCTGAGGCGGCGGTGACGCCCGTGCGTCGCGATGATCCCGAGATGATCGAGGTGCGCTCGCGCCGGTTCGGCGACTTCGCGGTGCCGGGGGACCGCGTGCTGCACTTTCCGCAGGGGCTGATCGGGTTCCCGCGTGTACGGCGGTTCGTGATTCTCGACCACCGTCCGGGGTCGCCGTTCAAGTGGATGCTCTGCCTCGATCAGCCCGACGTCGCGTTCGCCGTCGTCGAGCCGATGGACTTCGTGCCCGACTATCGTGCACCGATCGCGCTTGCAGCGCGGACGCTCGGGACCGATCCCGCCGACATCGGGCTCTTCGTGATCGTCACCATTCCGTCGGACCCGACGGCCATGACGGTCAATCTCATGGCGCCGGTCGTGGTCGACATCCGCACGCGGATCTCGCGTCAGCTGGTGCTGGAAGACGGACGCTTCGATCCTTCGTACCGCGTCTGCGCATCGCCACCCGCAGCGCCGGTGGAATCCTGACCCGCGACCCCTTCCAACCGACGAAAACTGAACGGTGCGCGACAAATCTGTACGCGTTCCGCCCGCCCAGCACCCGTCAATGTTTCCCGCCGTGTCAGGGTTCCGTCTCGTTTCCGCTGTAGAATCCACCGATTCCAGTAAAATCAGGGGTCGATCGTCGCCCGTTCAAGTTTCTGGCACCCGCATTGCTCGAGCCCCTGACGGCGCGTGACAGAAAACGCGACGGACAACGGAGCCTGGGAGGGCACATGGACGCAATCGACGGGGACGGGGCGGTGGTGGAGGTGGCGAGTGACGAGGTGACGGGGTTCGCCGGCATCATCGGACGGCATCCGAGAATGCAGGCGATCTTCGAGGTCATCCGCCGCGTCGCGCCGACCGGCGTCACGGTGCTCATCACTGGCGAGAGCGGCACGGGGAAAGAGCTCGTGGCGCAGGCGATCCACTCGCAGAGCCGCCGGCACGCCCAGCGGCTCGTGCCCGTGCATTGCGGCGCGATCCCCGAGGATCTCCTCGAGAGCGAGATGTTCGGCCACGAGCGCGGCGCATTCACCGGCGCGGTGTCGTCGCGGGTCGGGCGCTTCAAGCTCGCCGACAACGGCACGATCTTCCTCTACGAAGTCGGCTACATGAGCACGAAGCTGCAGGTTAAGCTGCTGCGCGTGCTCGAGAACGGCCAGTTCGAGGCGGTCGGCGGCGTCACGACCCAGCAGGTCGACGTGCGGATCGTCGCCGCCACCAACCGCAACCTCGAGGAAGCGGTCGCCGACAAGCAGTTCCGCGAGGACCTCTACTATCGGCTCCGTGTCGTCCCGATCGAGGTGCCGCCGCTTCGTGCGCGCCGTGAGGACCTCCCGCTTCTGATCGAGTTCTTCCTGAACCAGCTGCACACCGGCAAAGGGCTGCCGCGCTTCCAGGTGTCGCCGGAGGCCATGGCGGTGCTCACCGCGTACCAGTGGCCGGGGAACGTGCGCGAGCTCAAGAACCTGCTCGAGCAGCTCGTGGTGCTCGGACCGCCCGACGGCGTGATCCGTCCCGAGAGCCTGCCGCCGAAGCTGCATGGCTGCATGGGGGGCGACGGCGCCGCCGGGTGGACGACACCGCCGTGGGACTTCGACGGCCGCGGGATCGATTTCTACCGGGAGATGGAGTCGATCGAAGACCGCATCATCGCCCGCGCGCTCGACATCAGCCGCGGCAACAAGAAGGAGGCTGCGCGCCTCCTGCAGCTCAATCGTACGACGCTCCTCGAGAAGCTGAAACGCAAGCGCGAGTCGCGCGCGCATGTCGAGGCGGCGGAGATGGAGATGCTCGGTCCGCTGCCGATCGCGCCGCCCGCGGCGAGCACGCTCCCGGACGCGAGCCAGCTCAGGGAGCTGAGCGGGTTGGTGGGGGGGCAGGCGCTCCGCGCCTGAACGGTGGCTCTCGGTGTGCGGAGGCGCAGTCCGCGCCTCCGCCTGCGTCCGGCGAGCCGAATTGACTCGCCCCCAGACGACGTTTACGTTGCCCATCATGAGCGATAGCCATATCGACGCCACCCCGCATGCGAGCGATTCCGTGTCCTTCGATCCCATCGTCCTCACCGACCAGGCCGTGCAGAAGGTCCGCGCGGCCATGAAGAAGGAGGGGGCGGGACCCGAGAAGGCGCTCCGACTCGGCGTCGTCGGCGGCGGTTGCTCGGGTTTCTCCTACACGATGGGCTTCGACGACCCGAAGAGCGACGACGCGGTCTTCGCCTTCGAGGACGTGCGGGTCGTGGTCGATCCCGCCTCGCGCGAGTACCTCGACGGCACGATCATCGACTACGTGACCGGCTTGCACGGGTCGGGGTTCAAGTTCGAGAACCCGAAGGCGACGCGCACGTGCGGGTGCGGGTCGTCGTTCTCGGCCTGAGCCCGGTCCGGCGCCCGCGCCGCCTCCCGCGCGGCGGCTGACCGGCATGGCGTCGACGCTGGTCTTCGGCCACGTCGTCCTCGATCTCGACGGTACCCTCGTCGACACCAAGGACGATCTGGCGGCTGCGGTGAACGTGACGCTCGCCGCGCTCGATCTCCCGCCGCAGGATCCGCGCACGCTCCTCGGCTACGTCGGCAATGGCGCCCGCGTCCTGCTCGAGAAGGCGCTCGGCACGGAGCACCGCGAGCGGATCGAGCAGGGGCTCGACCTCTTCATGCCGTGGTACCGGGAGCACCTGCTCGATCACGCGGACGTCTACCCCGGGCTCCGGGCCGTGCTCGACGAGCTCGCCGGGGAGGGCGCGGTCTTTTCGGTCCTGACCAACAAGCCGGAGGACATGAGCGCCAAGATCCTCGCCGGGCTCGATCTCGAAGTGCTCTGCCCGCGGCTCATCGGGGGCGACACGTTGCCGGTGCGGAAGCCGGATCCGACCGGGCTCTGGCAGCTGATCGACGCCGCCGGCGTCCCGGCGGACGCGACCCTCATGGTCGGCGACTCGGCCGTCGACGTCGCGACCGGGCGGAACGCCGCGGTTCCGACTTGCGCGGTGCTGTGGGGATTCAACGGCGCCGCCGTCCGTGCCGCGCATCCGGACGTGGAGATCGCTGATCCCCGCGAGCTGTTGCCGATCTGCCGCCGCGGTCTGCGCTGACCCGGTCACGCGAGCAGGGCGAGCCAGCGCTGCAGGTCGCGGCCGACGTGCTTCTGCTTGTGGAGCACGGTGTAGAAGCGGCGCCGGAAGTCGCGATGGCGCACCGGCCGCTCCTTCAGCGTGCCGGCGTTGAATGCGTCGACGAGGGCCAGGCGCGAGACGCAGCCGAGCCCGAGCCCGGCTTCGACCGCACGCTTGATCACCTCGGTGTGGGGCAGCTCGAGCGTCAGGTGGAGCTCCGGCAGGATGCCGGTCATGGCGCGGTCGAACGCCTGGCGCGTGCCGGAGCCGTGCTCACGGACGATCCACGAGGCCGCCTTCAGGTCCACGTCGGTGAGCGCACGCTTCCTTGCGAGCGGGTGGGTGGGCGAGGAGAACACGACCAGCTCGTCGTCGCGGAACGCGCGTACGTCGAGCTGCGGGTGCGAGAGCTCTCCCTCGATCAGGCCGACGTCGATCTCGAAATTGGCGACCCGGCGCGCGATCTCCTCGGTGTTGGCGATGTCGAGGCGGACGAGCGATCCGGGGCGCTCGCGCATGTAGCGCGCCATGAGCGGCACCGCGACGTAGTTGCCGATGGTGAGCGTCGCGCCGACGCGCAGGTGTCCCCCGTCGGCGTGCTTCGTGAGCGCACTCTCGAGCTCGCGGGCCTCGTCCCACACCGACTCGGCGCGCGAGCGCAGCGCATGTCCGACGTCGCTCAGCTGAAGACGCTTGCCGAGCCGGTCGAACAGCCGGACGTCGAACTGACGCTCCAGGTCGGCAAGCGAGCCGCTCACGGCTGATTGAGACATCGCGAGCTCATCGCCGGCACGGGTCACGCTGCCGGTGCGCGCGACCGCAAGGAAGACCTCGAGCTGGCGAAGCGTGTATCGCATATTTCAAAATCCGGTAAGCGATATCTGAATATCCCGTTTTACCGATGGGTGCGAGACCCCTACAGTCACGCCATCGACACGACGGGGAGAGCCACACGATGAGCAATGTGAGCGAAGAAACGGTGCTGAGCGTGCACCACTGGAACGACCGGCTGTTCAGCTTCACCACCACTCGGGACCCGGGGCTCCGCTTTCGGAGCGGCCACTTCCTGATGATGGGGCTCGAGGTCGACGGACGGCCGCTGCTTCGCGCGTACAGCGTCGCGAGTGCCCACTACGACGACCATCTCGAGTTCTACAGCATCAAGGTGCCGGACGGGCCGCTGACCTCGCGCCTGTCGCACATCCGGCCCGGTGACGCGGTGTTCGTGAGCCGGAAGCCGACCGGGACGCTGGTGCTGAGCAACCTGCTCGTGGGGAAGCGGCTCTACTTGCTCGGTACCGGCACGGGCCTCGCGCCGTTCATGAGCCTGATCCGCGATCCCGAGGTGTACGAGCGCTTCGAGCAGGTGATCGTGGTGCACGGGGTGCGGACGGCGTCCGAGCTCGGCTACTCGGACTACATCCGGAACGCGCTGCCGACGAACGAGCTCATCGGCGACGAGGTGCGCGCGAAGCTCCGCTACTACCCGACGGTCACGCGCGAGCCCTTCCCGACACGCGGCCGGATCACCGCGCTCATCGAAAACGGCCGTCTCGCTGCCGACCTCGGGGTTCCCGATCTCGCACCGGCGGACGACCGGGTGATGATCTGCGGCAGTACGGCGATGCTGCGCGACGCGACCGCGATCCTCGAGTCACGCGGCTTCCGCGAGGGCAGCAGCGGCGAGCCCGGGCACTACGTGATCGAGCGCGCGTTCGTCGGCTAGCGGGAGGTCACACGCCGTAGTGGCGTTTGGTGATGAAGCGCATCGGGTCGCTCCCCGAGCGCGCACGGGCGGTCGTCGTCGCGTCGGTCGCCGCCTGCGCGATGGCAGTCGTAGTTGCCGCGGTCTTCGCGCCGTTCTTGTAGGGTACGAAGCTCCGCATGCCCTGACCGGTCGCGGTGTCGAAGTGGCCGGTCTCAGGGATCTTGGAAGCGGCCTCCGTGTAGTCCCAGCGGCCGTTCTCGGAGAGGAAGCCGCTCGGTTGCAGCGGGATGCCGGCCTCGGTCGCAGCGGCGGCGCGGGCGCGAAACAGGTTCGCGTGGACCGTGTCGCCGCGCTCGACCGCGACCGATGCGAAGAGCCGGTAGGTCGCCGCCGAGAGCTCGGGCTTCCCGCGGCCGCCGTCATCGCTCGCCGTCGCGGAGTCGAGCGCGTCGGCGAAGGCGTTCCTGCTCGCGGTCTGATGAGTGCTCTTGCGGGTCTCGGTCGGTGGCAAAAACGACTGCTGGTTGGTCACGCGCACGGCTCATTCCTCCTCGGCGTGGGAGGAGAGCAAGGAGGATGCCGCGCGTAACCCCGTCCGCTGCGTGCCGCCGGTCGAGGAGGCGGCAGAAACTGCCGGGCCGTTCCGACCGGCGAGCTCAGCGCGCGGCGCGGAGCTCCTGGTAGAGCGCGAGATACGCGTCGGCGGCACGCTGCCACGAGTTGTCACGTCGCATGCCGTTTCGCATGATGCGCTCCCAGCCGGGCTGGTCGGACCAGCGCGCGAGCGCGCGGCGGACCGTCGCGGCGAGTGCGGTGGGCGCGTACTCGGCGAACTTGAAGCCGGTACCGGCCTCGGGGTTCTCGTCGACGTCGTCGACGGTGTCGTCGAGCCCCCCGGTCGCACGTACCAGCGGCACTGTCCCGTACCGGAGGCTGTACATCTGGTTCAGGCCGCATGGCTCGTAGCGCGACGGCATGAGGAATGCGTCCGCCCCCGCCTCGACGCGATGCGAGAGCGTCTCGTCGAACGCGAGCTTGACCGCGAGTCGTGTCGGGTCGCGGCGGGCCGCGTCGGTGAGCCATTGCTCGTAGCGTTGGTCGCCGCTCCCGAGGATGACGATCTGCAGGTCCTCGCTCAGCAGATCGCTCAAGGCTGCGGCCAGGATGTCGATGCCTTTTTGCTCCGCGAGCCGCGTCACCATGCCGAAGAGGGGCACGCGGGCGCGGATCGGAAGACCGAAGTCCCGTTGCAGGGTCGCCTTGCACTCGGCCTTGCCTGCGAGATCGTCGACGGCGAACCGCGCCGGGATGAGCGGGTCCCGTGCCGGATCCCAGCGGACGGTGTCGATGCCGTTCAGGATGCCGCGCAGCGCCGAACGACGCTCGCGCAGCACGCCGTCGAGGCCGTAGCCGTGCTCCGGCGTCTGGATCTCCACGGCGTACCGCGGGCTCACCGTCGTGAGGCGGTCCGCGAAGATTAGGCCGGCCTTCATGAAGTTGACGGCGCCGTAGAACTCGAGATGGGTCGGCGTGAACCAGCGCGAATCGACGCCGAGGAGCGGCCACACGCCCGGAGGAAAGATGCCCTGGTAGCCGAGGTTGTGGATGGTGAACGCCGTCGGGATGCGGGCGAGCCGCGGGTCGGCGGCGATGCGGAGGAGGGCGGGGACGAGCGCGCTCTGCCAGTCGTGACAGTGGACGACGTCGGGCGCGGGATCGAGCCGCGCGATCAGCGCCACGACGGCGTGCGCGAAGAAGGCGAAGCGCTCGGCGTTGTCACCGAAGTCGCCGGCGGGGTCGCCGTAGAGGCCGGGTCGCCCGAAGTAGTCGTCGGCGACGACGAACGAGACCGCGAGGTCGCCGTGCTTGAGGGTCGCGAGTCCAGCCTCGCGTACGCCGTCGCGCTGCGGGACCATCAACGTCGTCCGCACGGGGGCGGCGGCCGCCGTGATCGCCGGCGTGCGATACGCCGGCAGCACGACGTGGACGTGGGCGCCGCGCGCGGCGAGGGCCGGGGGCAGGGCGCCCAGCACGTCGCCGAGCCCGCCCGTCGCCGCGAACGGCGTCATCTCGGACGCCGCCATCAGGATGCGCGGCGCCGGCATCATCGTCGCGCGGCGAGCGCGGGGCTCATCGTCGCGCCGTGCGCGCGGTGATCAAAGATTGGCCGCGCGCGCCGGGAGGTCGTCGTCGGCGACGCGTGGCGCTGCCACGGGCTCGAGGGCGCGATCGAGCGCCTCGGCGATCGTGTCGACGAACTCGAACTGCATCTCCTGTCGGATCGCCTCCGGGATGTCCTCGAGGTCCTTCTCGTTGAGACGCGGAAGGACGACGGTCGTGATCCCGGCACGCTTGGCGGCGAGCACCTTTTCCTTGATGCCGCCGACGGGCATCACCTTGCCGCGGAGCGTGATCTCGCCGGTCATCGCGAGCGCGTGCTTGACCGGGCGACCCGTCAACAGCGACGCGAGCGAGGTGGCGATCGTGACGCCCGCGGAGGGGCCGTCCTTCGGCACGGCGCCGGCGGGCACGTGGATGTGGAGGTCGCAGTTTTCGAAGAAGTCGGGGTCGATGCCGAGGCGGTCGGCGCGAGCGCGGATGTAGCTGAGAGCCGCCTGGGCCGACTCCTTCATGACCTCGCCGAGGTGACCGGTGAGCGTCAGGCCCTTCTTGCCGCCCATCTTCGTCGACTCGATGAAGAGGATGTCGCCGCCGTTCGGCGTGTAGGCGAGGCCGGTCGCGACGCCGGGCTCGCCGCTCCGCTCGGCGACCTCGGCGAAGAAGCGCTCGGCGCCGAAGAATTCGCGGACCTTCTCGGGCGTGATCGTCACGCGTTCCGTCTGACCCTCGGTGACGGCTCGCGCCACCTTGCGGCACACGCGACCGATCTCGCGCTCGAGGTTCCGGAGACCGGCTTCGCGCGTATAGCTGCGGATGATCTTCAGGAGGCCTTCCTCCGTGAAGGCGATGTTCTCGTCCGTGAGGCCGTTCTCCCGGATCTGCTTCGGGATGAGGTGGCGCCACGAGATCTGCACCTTTTCCTCCTCGATGTAGCCCGAGAGCTCGAGCACCTCCATGCGGTCGAGGAGGGCGGGTGGGATCGGGTCGAGATAG
>JANNPN010000173.1:0-13200 GCA_031400185.1 Polyangiaceae bacterium | reverse complement strand
GTGCCTGCTGGCGACGCCGCGCCCGCGCGATCGAGCCAGCGGCGGAGCGCGGCGTTCCAGGGCCAGAATGCCGGCGCCGATCCGTCCTCCCAGCCGCGACCCCACCAGACCGGCACGCCGGACGCTTCCGCCTCGTCGGCGAGGAAGGTCGCGAGCCGGGTTTTTCCGATGCCCGGCTCGCCCGCGAGCAACACGACGCGGCCGTTTCCGCCGAGGGCGCTCGCGAGCGCGGCGCGGAGCTCCGCAACCTCGGGCTCGCGATCGATGAAGGGGAGCTGTTCCATGCTCATGACGTCGGCTCGACCGCGACGGGGCGCCGCATCACGCCGACCAAAAAGCCGATCAGCTGCTTCATGGACCCGAAGCGGAGCGCCTCGCCGGACGCGACCATCTCGACGCGGCCGCGGAGGCGCCCGCGCGTGCTGCCGACCGGATCGAACTGGATGACGAACGCTCGTTCGGTGGACCTCTTCCCGGAGTGGTTGGCCATACGCCACGAAATGTCGGCCAAAGCGCGCGGGAAGTCCTTCGAGACCGGTTAGAGAGCGGTTAAAATTCGGGATGGCCCGCCGCTCCTGAGGCTCCGCTTCACGCCCCTCTGCAGGACGCCCGCCCTCCTCCCCCTGAACGGACGCCGAAACTTTCCTGAGCGGCCGCGCGGCCTTCCGCGGGTAGCCGGCGCTACCTCGAAGGTAGCGCCCTCCTCGCAAGGAGGTTGTCCCCATGAAAGTCACCACAGCAGAAAAAGTCCGTGTGGAGCTCTCGCACCAGGCGGTCGCGGACTTCGCGCAGAAGGCGCTCGGCGACGTCGCCGGCGCGCTCACCGCCTCGCTCGTCGTCATCGGCGACAAGCTCGGGCTCTACAAAGCGCTGGCGGAGGAGCCTGCCACGGCGGCGGAGCTCGCGGAGCGCACCGGCACGACCGAGCGCTACGTCCGCGAGTGGCTGAACGCGCAGGCGGCAGCCGGCTACGTCACCTACTACGGCGGACGCTACAGCCTGCCGCCGGCGCACGCGGCGTGTCTCGCCGACGACGAGAGCCCGGCCTGCGTGCTCGGGGCGTTCCAGGGCATGACCGCCGCGATGCGGGCCACCGGCAAGGTCGCCGAGGGCTTCAAGAGCGGCCACGGCGTCGGCTGGCACGAGCACGATCCCGAGCTGTTCATCGGCGTCGAGCGCTTCTTCCGTCCCGGCTACAACACGCATCTCGTCTCCGAGTGGATCCCGGCGCTCGACGGCGTCCAGGCGAAGCTCGAGCGCGGCGCCCGGGTCGCCGACGTCGGCTGCGGGCTCGGCGCGTCCACCATCATCCTCGCGAAGGCCTTCCCGCGCTCGACGTTCGTCGGCTTCGACTACCACCAGGCGTCGGTCGACAAAGCGCGCGAGCGGGCGCATGCAGCCGGCGTCGCCGATCGCGTGCGGTTCGAGGTCGCGTCGGCGAAGTCGTTCCCCGGCACCGGCTACGACCTGATCGCGTTCTTCGACTGTCTCCACGACATGGGCGATCCCGTCGGTGCGGCTCGGCACGTGCGGCAGGCGCTTGCACCAGACGGCACGTGGCTCGTCGTCGAGCCCTTCGCGGGCGACCACGTCGAGGACAACCTGACCCCGGTCGGGCGGCTCTTCTACTCGGTGTCGACGCTCGTCTGCACGCCGGCGTCGCTCGCGCAGGAGGTCGGGCTCGCGCTCGGCGCGCAGGCCGGCGAGGGGCGTCTCACGAGCGTGCTCGAGCAAGGCGGCTTCTCGCGCATCCGGCGCGCGACCGCGACCCCCTTCAACCTCGTTCTCGAAGCGCGTCCGTAGCGCCGCGACCACACGAAAAGGAGACCTACGATGAACCGTTCCAGAATAGCGACCCGCCTCGCTGCGCTCGCCGGCGCTTGTGTCGTCGTGGTGCCGGCGGCGCTCTACGCCAAGGACATCCCGCGGCCGTCCGTGCCGCCGAAGCTCGACCCGTCGAGCGACTTCCGCCCGTACCTCGTCGGGCACGCGATCGGCACGCAGAACTACGTCTGCCTGCCGAAAGGCGACGCCTTCGTCTGGGTGCAGTACGGACCGCAGGCGACGCTCTTCGACGACGACGGCCGACAGATCGCGACACACTTCCTGAGCCCAAATCCCGACGAGGGCGGCACGCCGCGCGCGACCTGGCAGCACTCGCGCGACACCAGCGCGGTGTGGGCGAAGCAGCTCGAGATCTCCGACGACGCCGACTACGTCGAGCCCGGCGCGATCCCGTGGCTGCTGCTCGAGGTGACGGGCGTCGAGCGCGGCATCGACGGCGGCCGGCGGCTCACCGACACCGTCCGTATCCAACGCGTGCACACGTCCGGCGGCATCGCGCCGGAGACCGGCTGTACGACCGCCGAGCACGTCGGCGCCAAATCCTTGGTGCCGTACGCAACCGACTACTACTTCTACAAAGCGCGCGGGCGCCAGAAGCAAGGGCAAGGAGCAACGCCATGAAAACCACCATTTCGAAGCTGGTCCTCGCGCTGTCGCTCGGCGCACTCGTCTTCGCGCGCACGGCCGCGGCGATATCGACCGTGGAGCTCACGAACGGCATCCTCGCCTACAACGCGTTCAACACCACGTCCCCCTTCGTCAACACGCTCACGGTGTCGTTCTCGGGAGGCGTCTACACGATCGACGACCCGGCCGAGGCCACGATCATGCTCGGCACCAGTGCGACGGCGCTGGGGTGCGCGATCTTCGACTCGAACACGGTCACCTGCCCGGCCGCGTCCATCACGTCCTTCGACGTCCGGACGAACGCCGGACAAGACAGGATTGACCTGACCAACGTGCCCGTCCCGGCGGCGATCGACGGCGGGTTCGAGCCCGACACGATCGTCGGCGGCGACGGCGACGACACGATCGTTTGGAGCCCGGGCGGCAGCAGCGACGTCATCGACGGCGGCGCCGGTACCGACACCCTCCGCTTCTTCGGGTCGAACATCGGCGAAGTCATCACGATCAGCGCCGCAGGCTCGGGGTTTCGCGTGACCCGCAACATCGCCGCGATCGACCTGCGAGCGGACGGCATCGAGCTGCTCGACCTCGTGACGCTCGGCGGGCTCGACGACGTCTCCACGACCCCGCTCCGCAACACGACGCAGCAGCTGAAGGGCGGCACCGACGCGGATCTCGACACGCTTCGGATCGACGCGGACGCACGCTGCCTCACGCGCGAAGGCGACCTGTTCGAGACGCCAGGCTTCGGGCCCATCTTGATCGCCCACTTCGGGAACATCGTGGTGAGCGACCTCTTCTGCCGGCCGAATCCGTGCGAGGGTGCCGTCGCGACCATGGGCTGCACCGTGAACGGCGTACCCAACCAGTCGTGTCAGGGCAGCGACGGCAACGACGTCATCACCGGCACGATCGCCAGCGACGTGATCCTCGGCGGTGGCGGCAACGACAAGATCCGCGGCGGCGCCGGCGACGATCTCCTCTGCGGCGAAGGCGGCTACGACGCGCTCTCGGGCGGCCGGGACAACGACACGGTAGTCGGCGACGTCGGCGCCGACAGCCTGAAGGGGGACAGCGGGAACGACATCGTCATCGGCGGCGACGATGACGATCGTCTGATCGGCGGCAGCGGCGGCGACGACGTCGACGGCGGGTTCGGCAACGACAAGCTCGTCGCGGGGAGCGGCGACGACACGCTCCGCGGCGGCGACGGCGTCGACCAGTTGAAGGGCGGCGGCGGTGCCGGCGACGGCTGCACCGACACCGATCAGATCGGCCCCTTCTCGGGGTGCGAGCTGCCCTGAACAGCTCTGGACGTTTCGCTCCGAACGGCGGCGGACCGATGCATAGTCCGCCGCCGTTTTCTGTGCGCGGGCCGGCTACTCGAGATGGCTCGCGACCGCCGTGAACGCCGTCCGCGCGTCGTCGACGCGCGCGATGTCGAGCACGTCCTCGAGCTTCCGGAGCTGCCGGGTCATCTGCTCGAGCCGCGTGTCGTCGTGGACGAGGAGCAGAATGGCGCTCCGCTCGCCGTCGCCGATCGGCAGGCAGAGGATGCCTTCGACGTTGAAGCCGCGGCGCGCGAAGAGGCCGCAGACGTGGGACATCACGCCGGGGTGGTTGCGCACGTGCAGGCGCAGAATGGCGTCAGGACGCGAGGGCATGGGGCTCTCCTCCGATCATGTCGCGGTTGGCGCCGCCGGGCGGCACCATCGGGTAGACGTTCTCTTCGGCCGCGATCGGGACATTGACGAGACACGGGCCGGGGGCGGTGAGCGCGTGGGCGAGCGTCCGGAGCGGATCCTCGGCGGTGCCGAGATCGCAGCCGCGGATGCCGAAGCCGCGGGCGATCGCGACGAAGTCGGGCTCCGCGTGGAAGCGCGACGCGTGGTACCGGCCGCCGTAGAAGAGCTGCTGCTGTTGGCGGACGAGCCCGAGGCGGGCGTTGTTGAGGAGGACCACTTTCACGTTCACGCCCTCCTCGGCGGCGGTCGCGAGCTCCTGCAGGTTCATGAGCAGGCTGCCGTCGCCGCTGAAGCAGACGATCGTCCGTTCCGGGAACGCCAGCGCCGCGCCAATCGCGGCCGGAAGGCCGAAGCCCATGGTGCCGAGCCCGCCCGAGGTGAGCCACTGGCGCGGGCGCGTGAACGGGAACGCTTGCGCCGCCCACATCTGGTGCTGGCCGACATCGGTAGTGATGATCGCGTCGGCCGGCAGCAGCGCCGCCGTGTGACGGATGATGCCGTACGGGTCGAGCGGGTCGTCGGCGCCGGGCGTCGCGAGCGGGTACGCGGCCTGGAGCGTCGCGACCCGCTGCGTCCACGCCGTACGCGGGGTCGCGGCGACCCGCGGTGCGAGCCTGTGGAGTGTGTCGCCCACGTCGGCCTCGATCGCGAGCGCCGCCTGCTTGATCTTACCGAGCTCGCTCGGGTCGATGTCGACGTGGACGATCGTCGCGCGCGGGCAGAACTCCGCCGCCTTCCCGGTCGCGCGGTCGTCGAAGCGGATGCCGAGGCCGACGAGGAGGTCGCACTCCTCGAACACGAGGTTCGTGAAGCGGGCGGCGTGCATGCCCACCATGCCGAGGAAGCGCGGATGGTCGTGGGGGAGGGCGCCGAGCCCGAGCAGCGTTGCCGCGACCGGGATCGACGCGCGCTCGGCGAGCTCGCGGAGCGCGTCGCACGCGCCGGCCGCGATGACGCCGGCGCCGACGAGAAACACGGGCCGCTCCGCGGCGTCGATGAGCGCGACGGCGCGGGCGAGGTCGTCGTCGCATGCCGTCGGAAACGGGTCGGGCCGTCCCGGCGGCGGCAGATCTTCGATCGCGATCGCCTCGTTCTGCACGTCCTTCGGGATGTCGATCACGACCGGACCCGGCCGCCCGGAGGCGGCGATGCGAAACGCATCGGGCACGACCGTCGTGAGCTCAGCCGCGGAGCGGACGAGGAAGTTGTGCTTGGTGATCGGGACCGTGAGGCCGTACGTGTCGATCTCCTGGAACGCGTCGGAGCCGATCATCGCGCGCGGCACCTGGCCGGTGATCGCGACGAGCGGGATCGAGTCGAGCTTCGCGTCGGCGATCGCGGTGAGGAGGTTCGTGGCACCCGGGCCCGACGTGCCGAAGCAAACCGCCGGTTGCCCGGTCGCGCGGGCCATTCCGTGCGCGATGAACCCCGCCCCCTGCTCGTGGCGTGCGAGCACGTGGCGGATCGTGCTCGCGCGGAGTGCGTCGTAGAGCGGCAGGTTACAACCGCCGGGGATACCCGGGATCGTCGTGACGCCCTGACGCGCGAGGAGCCTGATCGTCAGTTCCGCGCCGGTCAACTTCTTCTGCATTGGGAGCTCTCCTTTCGGACTGCTCCCTGCGCGGCTCGCGGCTCGGGTCGGGGGCCAGACATGAAAAACCCCCGCTGGCCATCGCGCCGGCAGGGGTTTGGAATGCGTTGATCGATCCCCGCTAGGACGCGACGGCCTCCACGACCGATACGACGACGACGACGACGACGACCACGTTGACGTTGGTGAGAGACAACTGGTCGGCGTGTCGGGCGGGTGACATTGGCGCGAAGCTACTATGGGCGCGCGGCGCGAGGCAAGCCGAAATCAATGGTGGCAGCAAGCAGCGGGTCGGGGATGGCTTCGACGGTCGCCGGGTTCCGGGCACCGAAGCGCGTACTGCCCGCAGGTGCCTCGCTGGCGTGCGCACACGCGACGTGCGGCTCCCCCGAAGCCATCCCCGACCCGCCGGCCTGCTGCCTCATCCTCGCATGCTACGGCACAGTTTCCACGCGGACCGGCATTCGCAGGACCGCTGGCCCGGGGAGGCCAAGGCCCTGGTTCGGGCCTGCGGCGCTCGCGGCGGGGACACAGAAGGCCGCGACGAGAACCGGATGCTCGGGATCGATGGTGCCCATGGCGTGGATCGGCGAGACGGCGCCGGCGGCCTCGTCGGCGGCTCCCAGACACTCGCGCGGGCGGAACGCGCAGTGATCGTCTGGCGCCGGGCAGTCGGCGTTGCTGAGGCAGCCGCGGAATCGCTCGCGTGTGCAAAAGCCGTCGACGGGTCCCGCCGCGCAGACGTCATCCGGGGCGCTTCCGGAGCTACAGGTCGACTCGCTGCACGTATTCACGATGACTTGACCGTCGCAGTAGCAGCGCAGCTCAGCCGACAGCTCGGCCGTGCACGTGTGGACGGGCTCGAGCGTGCTCGTTGCCGTGGTGAGGGTCATCACGAGGTCGAAGGAGCCGAGCTCGCCGCCGGTATGCGGCGGACAGTCGTAGCTGGTGTTGCCGAACAGCGCATCGGTGCCGTCGACGACACAGCTTTCGCCGTCGTGCGGCCCGCCGTCGCAGACGCCCGGATCGCCGAGGTTGGCGCCGCCGCAGAGCGGGCACGGGCGTTCGGGTTCGGGGTTGGTGAAGAAGGTCCAGCGGAGCGCGATCGGGAGCGCGAGCGATCCCGATCCGGGTTCGTAGCTCCCCGGTCCGACGCTCACGAGGCGGTTTCGCGTACACGATGTTGCGCCGCCGGTCGTGACGCCGAACGGGGGACCGAAGAAATCGATGCATGGTCCGCTCGGGCATTCGTCGTCGGCGTTGCAGATGACACGAGAGTCGCCGGCGCATCGGCGTCGTGAACGCTCGCCGGCCTCGACGGCGGCAGCGGTCAGGGTGCACTGGCCGCAGTCGGCGTCCGCGCCGTCGCAGGCGGCCGCGAGCGGCAGCGTGATGCCCTCGTTCAACGGCACGTCGTAGGCGATCCCGGTCGCGCCGAGATCGAGGTCGACGCCCGCACCGTCGACGTGCAGGTCGAGGCGAGCGGGGCACGGGCGCGGGGCGGGTGACGCAGTCGCGGACGGCGTCGGTGTCGCTGCGCGAGTCGCCGCGTTGTCGTTGCCGTCGCCGCAGCCGATGGCGAGCGCGAGGCAGAATACGATCGCGGTGCACCGGCAGTGCGCCCACGTCTCTCGGAGCTCACGCATCGTCCGTCCCGTCTTCGACGCGTGAGTGAGCGACCAGCCCCGCGCAGAGGATCTGCTCATGCCTGAGCCGCGCGTGAGAAGTCCAGCTGCGCCCGTGCGCCACCTTGGCGCACGGGGCTCGCGGTGCCGCTACGGCTTTTCCGCCCGCGCTCCGCCGCAGGGCGAGCTGCAGGCCGCGCGTGAGCGGATCGAGATCGCCGACGGTGAGCGGCGGGGCCAGCGTGAAGGTGCCCTTACCACTGAGCGAGTCGTCGCCCGCCGGGGCGGCCGGTCAGGTTGCCTGTCGTGGTTCCCGCGATCGCCGTCGACGCCAGGATGGCAGCCGTGAACGCCATGCGCATGGGATGTACTCCTCTGAACCAGGCTACGGACACGTCGTACTGCCGTCGCACACGTTGGTTCCCATCGCGACGCCGCCGGTCACCGTTCCTGCCGTGTTGCCGAGCAATGCGTTGGTCTCGAAGGCATTGCCGACCCCGAGAGAGAGACCGAATCCGCCGTTGGAGACGACGGCGTTGCCGATCACGGACGTCGTGCCCGCAAAGGACGCCGAGACGCCGTCGCCAGAGTTCACGACGAGGGCGTTGCCGGCGACGAGCCCGTCGCCGTTCGAGATGCCGGCGCCGCCGTTGCCGTGGACGTAGTTGTTGACCACCGTGCCGGCGCCGCCGGCCACCCCGTCCGAGAAATTGCCCTGCACGACGTTGGCGATCACGACCCCATTGCCGGCGATGCCGGGACCGAAGGCCTCCCCCTGACCGTTGGCGTAGACCACGTTGCCGAGCGCAACGCCGTTCGCCAGGACGCCGGCGCCCGTGTTCAGCGCCATCAGCGATCCGGTCACGATGAGCTCGCTTCCGGCGACACCCGCGCCGCCGTTCTCGGTGGCCGTGCATCCGGTGACGATCGCCCGACCCACAAAGAGGCCGTCGCCGCCATTGTGCGTAGCCACGACGTTCTCCACTCGCCCGCCCGTCATCAGTATTCCGGCGTTGCCCATGCCTCGGATGGTGCCGTTGCGGATCACGACAGTGAATCCGGCCGCGTTGATGCCGATACCGCCGCCCATGGGCGTACAGCTCTGCGGATTCCCCCCGCACGTCGTCGGCCCGAAGATACGATAGCCGTTGAGGTCCAGCGTGACGTCGTTCGTCGTGATCTGGATCGCCGTCGTGTTTGCGTCGGGTACCGTGATGTTGCTCTTCAGACGGTAGCTCCCGGCCGCGCCGATGACCAACGGGAACGTCGACGGCTGCTTCAGCAGCTTGACGTCGCCGGCGAGCACGGGCGGGGCGGCGACGAGCACGCACGTGAGTGCGCCGATCAGTGACACCCAGATGCTTTTACTCATGACGATTCCTCCTACGGGCCGATGGCTCCACAGCCATCATTTCTTCTCCATGCGGACGACGATCGAAGCGCTCTGACCACCTCCGTCGGACGAGGCGGCGACGGCGACGTTCAGGGGCACGTTGTAGAACCCGCCCGGCGAAGCCGTCTCCGCCTGATCGATGTCGAGCCAATACGTGGCGCTGATCGTTTGGCTCATGAACTCGGTAGTCACACCGGTACAGACCACATTGACCGCGCCGGTGGTCGGGTTGGCGAGCAGGCCATTCACCGTCACGGAGTTGATGCACAGCTGCGTGCCGGCGCGTGAGATCGTCACGTCGATGACGAGCACGTTCTTTTTCTTCCCTTTGAGGATCGTGGCCGTGTACGGTCCCGGGCTCAGAAGGGCCATTTCGGAATAGAGCGCGAGAGTTTTACCGGAGAATGAGCTCGTGATCGCGTGCGCGGGGCCGGCGTTCAGCGTCACGCATACGGAACAGAGTGCTCCGATGGTCCACGAACTGAATCGAGATCGCTTCATAAGGCTATCCTCCTAGTGACGTGGTTGGTGGGCGTTCCAGTAAGATGCTCAATTGCCCTTCTGTTTGTTCTTGGAGAGCACCGGAAGCGAGTTCATGTAGCCGGGCACGGAGTTCGGGGAGGTGACATATGCCGAACAAAGAAGCTTCTTGTCCCCGATGATGCGCGCGACTCCCTGCGTACCCAAGGGAACGCTCGCCTGGGCGTTGGGGGCGAGACTGAGGATCGGCCCCGTCGTGATCACCCCGGTAGCGCCACCCCCCATGGTATGGGTCGCCGACCCTGCGGGCTGCCCGGCAGCGTCGAAGATCTCGACAGTCCAAGTGATCGAGCCGAAGCCGGTCGGGTAGGAATTTGTACACTGAAAGACCGTGACGAGGTACGACGTGTGAAGCACGCCGGGGATGGTGTACAGATGACCGTCGACCTTGTTTCCGACGCTGGCGAGCGCGACGGACCCCCAGAGCACGAGGCTCGCGATCGCCGCGAGTGAGTAGGTTCTCTTCATGTTTCCTCCTTAGCTGCGAAAAGTTTGGTGGGTGGGCACCTCTTACGTCAGAGATGCGTGCACTTCGACTGCACAATTGTGCAGTCGAAGAGCACGCTCCTTTGCGTAAGACGTCATGGAGGAATGCATCTGTCGCCGTGAAGGCGACTATTGGACCTTCGACTTCGATGGCCGGGTGGCGCGCGTGCGCGACAGCCGCGGCGTGCGGTACGTGGCGTCACTGCTGCGCCATCCTGGCGCAGCTCTGCACGCCACTGCCGTGCAGAGCGCCGCGCTCGCGCTCGATGGGGCAGCGCCGCGCGAGCCTACGACGGCCGGACCTGCCGTTGAGCGCGCGCGTCTGTCGGTCACCAAAGGTCTCGGCGGCGCCATCGAGCGTTTGAGCGCGATGCACCCGGCGTTGGGCACGCATCTGCGTGCGACGATTCGGCGCGGCTACTTCTGCTCGTACACTCCTGATCCGCGCCATCCGATCGTTTGGAGAGAGTGACGGCCTTTCACGCTTGGTTCGGCGCCACGGAGTGCAGTAAGTAATTCGGCGACTCGCCCATATGGGCTCGCCTCCCCGGGACATATTCGTCGGACGCACGCAGGAGATCGTCGTGCTCGATCATGCCCTCGCTGCTGCATCGGACGGGCAGGGTCAGCTGGTGCTGCTCGCCGGCGAGCCGGGCATCGGGAAGAGCCGCACGACCGACGAGGTCGCGCGGCGTGCGAAGCGCGCGGGCGCGACGGTGCTCGTCGGCCGCTGCTACGAGGAGGAAGGCGCCCCGGCGTTCTGGCCGTGGATCCAGGTGTTGCGGGGGTTCGTGCGCGCCCACGACGCGGCGACCAGGCGCGCGCTCGTCGGCGCCGACGCGGCGGTCCTCGCGCAACTCTGCCCCGAGCTGGTCGACGCGACGGCGGACGCCGTGGAGCGATCCACCCTCGCCGATCCTGGGGCGGCGCGCTTCCGGCTCTTCGACGCGGTGACGGGGCTGCTGCGGCGCACCGCCGACCAGACGCCGGTCGTGCTCGTGCTCGAGGATCTCCACGGTGCCGATCTGCCGTCATTGCTCTTGCTGCAGTTCCTCGCGCGCGAGTCGTCGCACCTTCGCGTGCTCGTCGTCGGGACGCTCCGCGACGTCGCCCTCACGAGCGGCCAGCCGCTCGCCACCACGCTCGGCGAGCTCGTCCGTGAGCGCCACACGACCTACCTCCTGCTCCACGGGCTGGAGCGTCCGGACGTCGCGGAGTACATGCGGCGCGTCCTCGGCTCGCCGCCGTCGGAGCTCATCGACACGGTGTACGATCGCACCGAAGGCAACCCCCTGTTCGTGACGCAGGTGACGAGCATGTTGGCGAGCCGCCTGCCCGGAGGCGACGATCGGGTGACGGTCAGTCGCGTGGCGATTCCGACGGCGGTGCAGGCCGCAATCGGAAATCGTCTGGCGGAGCTCTCACCGGCCGCTCGCGGCGTGCTCGCTCGGGCCGCGGTCTTCGGGCGCGCCTTCCGGCGCGATGCGCTCATGCAATCGAGCGACGGCGAGACACCGGTCGCGCTCGCCGCCCTCGACGAGGCGATCGCCATCCGCGTGCTCGAGGAGTTTCCGGAACGGCCCGGATGGCTCCGCTTCACGCACGTCCTGATCCGTGACGTCCTGTATGCCCAGGTGGCGAGCTCGGAGCGGCTGACGATGCATGGACGCGCGGCTGCGGCCTTGCTCGCCGTCACGGGACCGGATGCCGACCCTCCACTTGCCGAATTGGCGATGCATTTCGCGGCGGCCGACGATCCGCGGACCGTCGAGTTCGCGCGCCGGGCCGGCGACCGCGCCGCGGCGTTGCTCGCCTACGAGGAGGCCGTGAAGCAGTACCGCTTGGCCCTCGATGCGGTCGATCGGCTCCAGCCCCTGGACGAGCGGACGCGGTGCGAGCTGCTGCTCGCGCTCGGGGAGGCCCAGCGGCGCTCGGGAGACGTCGCGGCCGGCAAGGAGAGCGTGTTGCGCGCGGCCGCGAGCGCGCGGCGGCGCGGCGATCGCGACCAGTTGAGTCGCGCCGCGCTCGCGTACGGCGCCGAGTTCTCGTGGGGCGAAGGGGCGGTCCTCGACGAGGTGCAGGTGGGGCTCCTCGAAGAGGCGGTGGCAGCCTGGGGCGACGCAGATGCTCCCCTCCACGCGCGCCTGGTGGGGCGGCTCGCGACGGCGCTCTACTTCATCGATGTGCCCGAGCGGCGCGCTGCGCTCTCGGAACGAGCGGTCGCGATGGCGCGCCGTCTCGGCGACGACGAGCTGCTGCTCTTCGCGCTCGACGACCTCCATACGAGCACATGGGGCATGACGAATCAGGCCGCCCGGGTCGCCGTCGCCGACGAGATGCTGAGGCTTGCCGGTCCAACGCACGACCCGCGCCTGCGTTTTCGCGCGCACCTCTGGCGGGCCAGCGCCATGCTGGAGCTGCAGAATCTCGCGGCGTTGAGCGTGGAGATCGACGCCTGCCGGCGCTTCGCGGAGACCTTCGAAGAGCCGATGCTGCAGTTCTACGTCGGCGGCATGGAGGTCAATCGGGTGACGCTCGCCGGCAGGTTCGCCGAGGCGGACGAGCGGTTGATGCGGTTCAATGAGCTCGCAGAACGCGCCGGTCTCACGGGCACGGTCCCGATCCTGCAGTCCGTGTTGCTCTCTCTGCGTGGCGAGCTTGCCCAAGCGGTCCCGTTTTTCGAGATGGCGGCGACCCTCCACCCCGGAGCGCCGGGGGTGCGCTGCATGCTGGCCCACGCTTACATCGAAGCCGGCGACACGATCGGAGCGCGGCGCGAGCTCGATGCGCTGGCGGCGCAGAGGTTCCGGACCATTCCCCGCGACTGCAATGCGATGGTGTCGTTCGCACAAGTCGTCGTAGCGTCCGTGCGGCTGCGCGACCAGACGAGCGCGGCCATGCTCTACGACTGCCTCCTGCCGTGCGCCGGGCTGTGCGCGACGATCATCCCCGCTGCCGCGTACTTCGGCGCCGTTTCCCACTATCTCGGGATGCTCGCGACGACGCTCGAGCGCTGGACCGATGCCGAGGGCCACTTCGCCGCGGCGCTCGCGGAGCACGCGAGCATGGGGGCGTCGCCGTGGCACGCGAGCAGCGAGTACGAGTACGGCGTGATGTTGCTGGCGCGTGCGAGGGGTGAGGACCGGAAGCACGCGAGTGCGCTGCTCACGCGGGCACTCGCCACGGCGGCAGCCTTGGGGATGGCGGGCCTCGAACGGCGTATCCGGATGCTATCGGACTCCGGCGGTGTGGCCTCCGTTGCCGCCAGGATCAGGAACATGACCACACCCGCGACCAGGCGCAGCCCGGTCAGGATGTTGGGGATCGGGTTGGCGTGGGGGGCGTGGG
>JANNPN010000161.1:0-9932 GCA_031400185.1 Polyangiaceae bacterium | reverse complement strand
CGCGCCTAGCAGCTCGACCTTTTTGAGCGACCTGCTGGCTGCCTCGTGCGCGTGGTGGGCGTTCGCTTCGCTCACGCCTCGGATCTCATCACTGCTGGCTGCCGTTGGCGCATGGTGGGCGTTCGCTTCGCCACGCCTCTGATCTCATCACTGCTGGCTGCTGCTAGCGTTCTGGGAGCGGGATGCGTTCGGTCTCTTCTGGGACTGGGGTGAAGTGGTTGGCGGTCCAGTCGGCTTTGGCTTGCTCGATGCGGTCGGGGGAGGTCGAGACGAAGTTCCACCAGAGGTGGCGGGGGGCGTCGAGCGGGTCGCCGCCGAAGAGCAGGATGCGGGCGGGGACCGGGCTCGTGATCGTGATGGCGTCGCCCGGCCGAAAGACGAGCACGCGGCCGGCGTCGAATGCTTCGCCGCCGACCTCGATGGTGCCGCTCGCGACGTGGAGCGCGCGCTCGGGGTACTCGGGAGGCAACACGAGGCGGGCGCCGGGCCCGAGCGCGGCGTCGCAGTAGAAAGTTGGCGACGCCGGCACGACCGGCGACCGGCTGCCGCGAAGCGCGCCGACGAGCACGCGGATCGTCGCGCCGTCCTCCGCGATGACCGGCAGGGTCGCGGCCGGGTGATGGACGAACGCCGGTGCGCACTCCTCCTGCTCGCGCGGAAGGGCGACCCAGGCCTGGATGCCGGCGAGCGGCGAGCCGTTCGCGCGGAGCTCATGCGGGGTCCGCTCGGAGTGGACGATGCCGCGCCCCGCGGTCATCCAGTTGACGGCCCCGGGCTCGATCGGCTGGACCGAGCCGAGACTGTCGCGATGGAGGATCGTGCCCGCGAAGAGGTACGTGATGGTTGCGAGACCGATGTGGGGGTGGGGGCGGACGTCGAGCCCGCTGCCGGGAGCCAGCGTCGCCGGCCCCATCTGATCCCAGAAGACGAAGGGTCCGACGGAGCGGCGGGCGACTGCCGGAAGCATCCTCCGCACCTCGAAGCCCCCGATGTCGTGGGGCCTTGGGGCGATGACGGTCGCGAGGCCGGGACAGCTGCGGATCTCGCTCGTGGGCTCGGGCGCGGGCGTGAAGCTCATGGCCGACGATCCCCCGTGGACCCGTTCCGCGCAACCGGTTCGGACGCGCAACCCTGCTCGCGGACATCACTTTTCACTGGACGTTTGGACAACTTGCGGCTAGTCTCCCCGCGCCATCCGGGTTGCCGTGATTCGGGTGAGTCCCCTCAGCAGAGGTTCATCCATGTCGAGTCGTCACCGCCATTTGCTGTGCGCCGCTCTCCTTGCGCTCGTCGTCGCGACGCCCGCCGCCGCTGCCGTCACCGTCCAGGAAGGCATCGGCTTCGTCGCGATCACCGGCCAGGTCGAGGGCACCGAGCTCGTGCTCGAGAACGCGCAGCATCAGGACGTCGACAGCGGCCTCGTCGACGCGTTCGGGACCTTGATCTTCCGCGACCTCGCGCAGGGCGCTCAGTACTTCGTCCGCGAGCCCGGCGGAGCGCTCACGCCGCTCACGATCCGGCGGTTCGAGGACCATCCGCCGCAGTCGTTCTACCAGGGCCAGACGCTCGTCGAGGGGCTGAACTACATCGAGATGCGCGACGGGACGCTGCTCGCCGCGATGGTGCGCCCGCCGCTCTCGCAGAGCTTCGCGCCCGGCCGCCGTTTCCCGACCGTCGTCGAGTACTCCGGCTACGCCGCCGCCGATCCCAACAACCCGCAGGCGTCGACCTTGCTCGCGCAGGCACTCGGCTTCGCGACCGTCGCGGTCAACATGCGCGGCTCGGGCTGCTCGGGCGGCGTGATCGACCTCTTCGACCTCCCGACCACGGCCGACGGCTACGACATCGTCGAGATCGTCGGCAACCAGGCGTGGGTGCTCGGCGACGGCGTCGGGATGATCGGCATCTCGTTCCCCGGCATCAGCCAGATGTTCGTCGCCGGCGCGAATCCGCCGCACCTGGTCGCGGTGGCACCGTTCTCGGTGATCGGCGACATCTACCGTTCGCCTGGCTTCCCCGGCGGCATCTTCAACAACGGCTTCGCCGAGAGCTGGCTCGCCGAGCGTGCCAGCGATGCGGAGCCCGCGCCGTCGGGCGGCCAGGCGTGGGCGATCGAGCGCGTGAACAACGGCGACACCACCTGCCTCGCCAACCAGAACCTCCGACTGCAGACGCAGGATCCGGTCGCGTTCACCCGCGACACGCCGTACTACACGCCGTCGCTCATGGACCCGCGCTCGCCGCTCAATTGGGCGGAGGACATCAAGGTCCCGATGTTCCTCTCGGGCGCATGGCAGGACGAGCAGACCGGCAGCGGCTTCACGACGCTGCTGAAGATACTGCCGAAGCGCCGCGACGTCCGCATCATGCTCACGAACGGCGTGCATTCGAGCCCACTCGAGCCCGAGGGCCTGTGGGACTGGATCGCGTTCCTCGATATCTACGTCGCGCAGCGGCAGCCGAACCAGGACCGCTTGGCGCCCTTCGCGGCGGCAGTCTACGAGCAGATCCTCGGCCCGGGCGCGCCGGTTCCGCCGCTCCCGCCCGATCGCTTTTCCGGGGCCAACGGCTACCTCGATTCCAAGCACCAGTGGGAGAACGAGCCGCGCGTGCGCGTGCTCATGGAGAACGGCGCGGGCTCGTCGACCCCTGGCCTCCCGGCGCCGCGCTTCGAGCTCGGTTTCAAGAAATGGCCGCCGCCCGGCGTGCGGCAGACCGCGTGGTACTTCGGACCGGGCGGGACGCTCGACCCGAAGCGTCCGCTGACCGACGGCATCGACAGCTACAACCCCGACCCCGAAGCCCGTCCGATGCAGACGATCCCGGGGCAGGGCCAATCGGAGTCGTGGGAGGTCATGCCCGCCTACGACTGGCGTCCGCTCGTGGCGGGAACGGCGGTCGCGTACGCGACGCCGCCGCTCCAGCGTGACACCACGATCCTCGGCGAGGGCAGCGTCGACCTCTTCCTGCGCTCGAGCGCCGTCGACACGGACCTCCAGGTGACGATCTCCGAGATCCGGCCCGACAACCTCGAGACCTACGTGCAGAGCGGCTGGCTCCGTGCGAGCCATCGGAAGCTCGCCCGCAAGGGCAACACGCGGGCGATCACGGTCCAGACTCACCTGGAGGCCGACGCCGAGCCGTTGCCGGCCGGCCAGTTCGCGAAGATGCGGGTCGGGATCTTCGGCGTCGCGCACACCTTCCGCGCCGGCTCGCGGATCCGCCTCAGCATCGAGGCGCCGGGGGGCGACCGCACGCGCTGGGCCTTCGATACGTTCGACACGAACGGCCTCGTGCAGAACGAGGTCAATCGGTCGGCCGGCTTCGCGTCGCGGCTCGTGCTGCCGGTCGTGCGGCGCGCCGAGGCGCCGCCGGGCCTGCCGCCGTGTCCGGGTCTCCGTGGCCAGCCGTGTCGTTCCTACGTGGCGGCCGACAACGGCGGCTGATTCGTTCCAAGCCCTCGGTGCAAACGGCGACGCTGGCCTCGTGCCCGCGTCGCCGTTCGCGCGTCAGGATGGGCCCGCGGCTCCGCGCGTGAGCTCGGCGAGGAGGTCGGGACCCGACCACGTGCGGCGGCCGCCGTCTTCCGCCGCGCGGACGAGCGCGACGAGCCGCGCGTTCACCGGCGCCGTCTTCCCGAGACGCTCGGCGAGCCGCACGATCTCGCCGTTCAGATAGTCGACCTCGGTACGCCGTCCGGCCTCGAGGTCTTCCCACATCGACGAGCGGGCCTGCGGATCGATCGCGAGCATGCGCGCGGCGAGGCGCGTGAAGAGCACGTCGGGGAGCCGCAGCACCGCCGGGATCCATCCGGGGGGCAGTGGGGTGAGACGCGCGGGCGCGATGCCGGCCGTCGCGAGCAGGTCGAGCGCCTCGCGCTGCACGAGCGCCGTGCAGCGGCGATACGCACGCTCGGAGAGCTGCGCTTTGAGCGGCAGGTTCGAGAGCGCGTTCACCGGATTGTTGAGATTCAGCACGAGCTTCGCCCATTGCACCGGCTCGATGTGGTCGTGCAGCACGAGCGGCAGCCCGGCACGGGCGAACGCCGGCACGAACGGCGCGATGGCCGGATCGTGCTCGACCTCGAGGTTGCCCTCCGATCCGTGATGGAAGCGGCCGCTCCCGTGCTGCACGACGTTGAACTGCACCATGCCCGCCAGCACCGTTCGGCCCGGAAGCCGCGCCCGCAGCACGGCGGCGTTGTGGAGACCGTTCTGGAAGCTCACGACGACCGCCGAGGGCGGCAGCACCTCGGCGAGCTCGCGGCCGGCGTCGTCGGTCGCGGCCGACTTCACCGTGACCACGACGAGCCCGGCGTCGCGCGCGGCGTCGGGCGTCGTCGCGAAGCGGATCGCGTCCGGCGCGACGGCGAGCGTGGCTCCACGCCAGTCGGTCAGCGTGAGGCCGCTCGCGCGGAGCTCACGGGCCAGACGCTCCCGTCCGATGAACGTGACCGTGGTGCCGGTGGCGGCGAGGCGACCGCCGACGTAGCACCCGATGCTGCCGGCGCCGTAGATCGCGATCGGAGGAACGGCGCCGGTCGTCATGATCGTCGGCGATGTAGCGGATCACCATGCGCGTCGCCATGTCAAACCTCACGCGACGGTGACGCCTTGTGTCAGCGACGTCCGCCGCTAACATCCCTCGCATGGAAACGATGATGGCATTTGCGGCGGAGTGGTGGCGGGTGGGTCTCGCGGTTGGCGGCGGCGTGGTCGTGCTGGCGGTCCTCTGGCGGGTGGCGCTCGCGGACCTGGTGCTTTCGACGGTGGAGATGCCGACCTGCGAGCGCGCCGGACGTGCACGCGATGAGAGCGCTGCGCGCGAGACGGTGAGCGCGCTCCGACGACCCCACGCGGTCGTGCAGCCGAACGGCAACGTGCCGATGTAGCTCACGAGGGGATCTTTCCCCTCACGCCCCGGCTCGCTCTCCCTCGGCCGCGCGCTCGCGCGCGGAGGCAAGTTCCGGGTCAGGCTTCGAGTTCCGGGTCGGGCTTCTGGTTGGCGCGACGCGCTACGCTTCGGCGTCGCCTTCCGCCGTGGCGGCCCGCGCCCGCCACGCGTGCACGGCGGCGAGGTACTCCGCGATCAGGCGGTGCGCGAACGAGGTGGGCTGCCAGTGCCCCTCGAAGAACGCGCAGTGGCTGCCGCGGCTCGTGAGCACGAGGAGGCTGTCGGGAACGCGTGCGAAGAGGTCGCGGTGCTCCTCGACATTGGTGAGCGTGCAGACGGGGTCGTCCGCGGCGTTCACGATCATGAGCGGCACGCCGACCGCGGCGGCGACCCGCATCGGATTCGTCTGCGCGTGGTACTCGGCCGTCGAGCCGTAGCCGGCGAACGGCCATTGCCGGTCGTGGAGCTCGCCGATCGTCCGACTGGCCATGAGGTCGGCATAGCCGGGCAGGTGCGCGAGCGTCGCGGCGTGGCGGTCGACGAAGTAGCGGCGGACGGCGCCGACGAGATAGCGGTCGTACAGCGGGTGGACCCGATGGAAGGCGCGGGTCGTATCGTAGCCGGGGCAGTATGCGACGCCGGCGGCGAGCGGCGTCGCGGCCCCTTCCTCGCCGAGGTAGCGGACGAGGAGGCCCGAGCCCGCCGACACGCCGAGGCCGTAGAGCGAAGACGCCGGGACGGTCGCGCGGATGCGCTCGAGCTGGGCGCGGACGTCGGCGGTCGCGCCGAGCGTGCTGAAGCGCGGCGCGGTGAACGGCAGCGCTCCGTGGCCGCGGCGGTTGCAGACGACGACCCGCCAGCCGAGGCGCGTACGCAGGTCGCCGACGAGCATGCGCATCGACTGTCCGTCGCCGCAAATCGTCGGCAGCACGACCAGCGTCGGCGTCGGCGCGGGATCGTCGCGGCCGAGCCATTCCAGCGACACGGTGCCGCCGTCCGCGAGCGTGAACGTGTCGGTCGCGTCGAAGCGGAGCGGCGGCGTGTGGCGCTCGCGCCATGCGAGGAGCGCGAGCTGGAGATGACGGTTCGACGCCCACCACGGCGGTCGGTAGCGATCGCGGAGGGCGGGGCAGCGCTCGCGGAGGTGCGCGAGCAGCGGCGTGTCGCGCAGCAGCAGCTCGGGCGGGCGCGCGACCCGGGTCCGGTAGTGGTGCGCGAAGAGGGTCGCGAGCACCACCAGCACGCCGAGCGCGAGCCACGTCATCGGCGGCCGGGCTCGGCGGTCAGTCGAGCGGCCGTCACGCCCGCGCGAGGCCGGCGAGCGCTTGCTGCAGGCGCTCGATCGGCGACTCGAGCGCGTGCGCGGCGGAGAGGCGCGCCAGGGCTTTTTCGTCGGCGGCCGCCGTCGGGGGCGCCAGCGCTACCTCCGGGAGCGGGATGTCGGCGACCGGCAACACCACGCGCCGCGCGGCGGCGAGATACTCGCGGCCGGCATCGAGCTTCCGGGCGATCGCGGGTGCGAGGTCGGTCGCGGCGAGGATCGCGTCGAGCGAGCCGTGCGCGGCGACGAGCGTCGCCGCCGTCTTCTCGCCGATGCCCTTCACGCCCGGGAGGCCGTCGGACGGGTCGCCGCGCAAGAGGGCGAAGTCACCGTAGGCGCGTCCCGGGATGCCGTAGCGCCGCGTGACCTCGGCCTCGTCGACGACGACGAGCTTCGAGACCCCGGTCTGGGGATAGAGCACGTGGACGTCGGGGTCGCGAACGAGCGCGAAGAGGTCGCGGTCGCCCGAGACCACCGCGACTCGGCCCGTCACGCGCGCAGCGATCGTGGCGATCACGTCCTCGGCCTCGAACCCCTCGGCGCCGACGACGGCGAAGCCGAGCGCGCGCAGCACCTCGCGGCCGACCGCTTCCTGCGGCGCCACCAGATCGTCCGCGTCGTCCGCGGCCACCCGGTGCGTCTTGTACGAGGGCAGGGCGTCGACCCGGAACGCCGGACGCCAGTCGTCGTCGACGGCGATCAGGAGGCCGTGCGGCCGATGATCGGTGAGGAGACGCGCCAGCATGTTGAGGAAGCCGTAGACGCCCTGCATCGGCAACGTGTCGGGCAACGAATGGAAGGCCCGATACAGCAGGCTCGAGTAGTCGATCAACATCGTCGCGGAGCGCATGACGGTGTGTCGCATAGACCACTCTGGTCTCACGGGCGAGCGGAGTGCTACGACACGCGAGCGCGCGAAAGGAGCGACTCCATGGCGACGTACTCCGCGGCCGAGCTCGAGCAGGCCTTCATCCGTTACTGGCGCACCGGCGCCGTCGGGGAGGACTGGGATGCGTGGGCCGACCTCTTCACCGACGATGCGCGCTACGTCGAGCACGTGCTCGGCAGCCTGCACGGCCGCGAGGCCATCCGCGCCTGGATCAAGCCAATCATGGCCCAGTACGGCGAGGTCTACACGGCCTACGAGTGGCACATGGTCGATCCCGCGAGCGGACGCGTCTGCGTCTACATGCAGAACCGCCGCGACCATCCGGGCGGCAGCGGCGTCATCGATTTCCCGGGCATCACCATCCTGCACTACGCGGGGAACGGCCTCTTCGACTACGAGGAGGACTTCTGGTCGGTGCCGGGGGCGCAGAAGTCGACCGAGGCGTACGAGGCGGCGCGGAAGGAACACGACCGCGAGCACCGCACGAAGATGACGCGCCACGAGTGGGGGCAGGGTCCGGAGTGGACCCGGGGCGGGCGCTCGTACGCCGAGCGCCGAGCAATCGAGGACGTTCGGTCGATCGCGGACGTGCGGTCGTTCGGCGCGTAGCCCGCATGGCGCGCGTCGAGTTCTTCTATGACTACTCGAGCCCGTGGACGTACCTCGCGTTCACCCGCATCGAGGACCTCTGCCGCCGTCACGCGGCCGAGCTCGTATGGCGACCGATCCTCGTCGGCGGAATTTTCAACACGGTGAACCCGTCGGTCTACGCGCAGCGCGAGCATCCGGTGCCCGCGAAAGCGCGCTACATGTTCAAGGACCTGCACGACTGGGCCCGGCTCTACGGGATCACGATGACGTTTCCGCCGACGGTGTTCCCGGTGAACTCGGTGAAGGCGCTGCGCGGCGCGCTCGTGGCGCTCGATGCGGGCTGCATCGGTCCGTACAGCACGCGCGTCTTCCACGCATACTTCGGCGAGGACCGCGACATCAGTCGCGACGACGTACTCCGTCCGATCGTCATCGAGGTCGGCCTCGACCCGGACGCGTTCCTCGCGGCGATCGCGACGCCGGATTGCAAGGAGCGCATCCGCGCCAACACCGACGAGTGCGTGCGGCGCGGCGGCTTCGGATCGCCGACCATCTTCGTCGGCGAGGACATGTACTTCGGGAACGACCGCCTCGTGCTGGTGGACGCGGCGCTCGATGCGCGGGCCGGGCTTGCCGGTCCCGATCGTTCGGCCTAGACGACACGGCATGGCCTCGCCGAAGAAGCTCGCCCACGTCGTCTTCCGCACCGGCAACCTCCCCGCGATGTGCGACTGGTATTGCACCGTGCTCGAAGCACGGGTGGCGTTCAGCAACGACTTCGTCGCGTTCATCACCTACGACGACGAGCATCACCGGGTGGCGTTCGCGAACCTGGGGGCGACGGACCAGCCGACGGCGACGACCCGCGGGCTCGAGCACGTCGCCTTCACGTACGAGAGCCTTGCTGAGCTCCTCGAGACCTACGAGCGCCTGAAGGGGATCGACATCGTCCCGTACTGGACGATCAACCACGGCCCCACGACCTCGCTCTACTACCGGGACCCCGACGGCAACCAGGTGGAGCTGCAGATCGACAACTGCACGCTCGCCGAGGCCGACGCGTTCGTGCGCTCGGAGGCGTTCCAGAAGAACCCCATCGGCGTGCCGTTCGACGCCGACACGCTGCTCGCGCGGTTCCGGAGCGGCGAGCCCGCTGCCGAGCTCGTGCGCTACCCGGCGTGACGTCGGCGACGACGGTTCCGGTCCTCATCGTCGGGAGCGGGCCGGCAGGTCTCACGGCTGCGGCGCTGCTCGCCGAGCACGGCGTCGAGACGCTCCTCGTCGAGCGCAACGCGGCGACGACCGACCACCCGCGCGCCCACGTCGTCAACACCCGCAGCATGGAGATCTTCCGCGGGCTCGGGATCGCGGACGCTGTGCAGGCTCAAGGCCTCGCGCCTGAAGCGTACGCGCGCATCCTCTGGAAGCGCACGATCGTGGGCGAGGAGCTCGGGGTGCTCGAGATGGCCGCAGCCCGGCTCGCCGAGCGCACCGCCGCAAGCCCGACCCGGATCGCCAGCTGCGCCCAGGACCGCGTCGAGATGCTGCTGCGCGCGGCGGCGGAGCGGCGGGGCGCGACGCTCCGCTACGGGAGCGAGGTCGTCGGCTATGCCGAGGACGCTGACGGCGTCACGGCGACGATCCGCTGCAACGGCGTGGCAGCGGAGGTCCGGGCCCAGTACGTCATCGCGGCCGACGGCGCCTCGAGCCCGACCCGCCGGCTCCTCGACGTCCCCATGGTCGGCATCCCGCCGCTCGCCACGCTCGTCGGCATCTACTTCGAAGCGGACCTCGCCCGGTTCGTCGCGGCACGGCCGGCCTTGCTCTACTTCCTCATGAGCACGGCGGCGCCGGGCATCGTGATCGCGCTCGACGGGCGGCG
Organism: Polyangiaceae bacterium; assembly: GCA_031400185.1. Lineage (GTDB taxonomy): Bacteria > Desulfobacterota > Binatia > UTPRO1 > UTPRO1 > UTPRO1. The sequence goes on along the minus strand of JANNPN010000161.1, from coordinate 356 downwards.
CCGCTGGATCTACCACCGTGTGCAGCTTGAGGAGGCCCTCGACGACGCCAGTGCGGAAGCCGCCGTGCGCGCGGCGATCGGCGCCGGGGACGTGGACGTCGCGATCAAGGGCATCCGACCCTGGACGATGACGGCCGAGGTGGCGGAGCGGTTTCGGATCGGGCGCGTGTTCCTCGCCGGCGATGCGGCCCATCGCTTCCCGCCGACCGGCGGCTTCGGGCTGAATACCGGCGTGCAGGATGCCCACAACCTCGCGTGGAAGCTGGCCTACGTGCTGACGGGCCGCGCGGCCGAGGCGCTCCTCGACACCTACGATGTCGAGCGGCGGCCGGTCGCGCAGTCCAACGCCGACTGGA